>NZ_JACMIA010000003.1 GCF_014252955.1 Stappia sp. 28M-7
CGGCGGCGGGTGTCGTCAGCCCTGCAGGGCTTCCCACATGTCCTTGTCGCGCTGGGCCGTCCAGATACGCGGGGTATCGATGCCGAGCGCCTCATCATAGGCGCGCGCCACGTTGAACGGCAGGCAGTGCTCGTAGATGGCGTAGGACGAGAACTTCGGGTCGCAGGAAGCGCGGGCAGCGTCCCAGGCTTCCTTCAGCGAGCCGCCGCGCGTTGCCACCTGCGCCACCGGACGGAAGGTCGAGGTGACAAAATCGGCGGTCGCGTCGAGCGCCGCATTGACCATCTCCTTGCCGACCAGCGCATCGCCCCGGCCCGGCGCGATGGCATCGACGTCGAAGGCGCGGATGCGCTCGAGCGTGCCCGGCCAGTCGCGGAAATGCCCGTCGCCGCAATAGCAGGCGGAGTGGTACTCGACGATATCGCCGGTGAACATGACGTTCTGGTCCGGCACGTGGATGACGATATCCCCGGCCGTATGGGCGCGGCCCAGGAAGCTGAGGTCGACGCGGCGCTTGCCGAGGAAGACGCTCATCTTGTCGGTGAAGGTGGTCGTCGGCCAGGTCAGCGGCGGAATGTCGGCGACATTCTCGTAGCCCTGGAACAGGCGCGGGAAGCGCATGAACTCGGACTCACGGTCCTCCGCGCCGCGCTCGGCGACCATCGAGCGGGCCTTGTCGCTCATGATGATCGTCGGCGCCTGATAGGCGGCCGCACCCAGCACGCGCACGGCGTGGTAGTGGGTCAGCACCAGATGGCTGATCGGCTTGTCGGTGACCTCGCGCACCTTCTCGATCACCTTGCCGGCAAGGCGCGGGGTGGCCTGCGCCTCGACGATCATGACGCTGTCATCGCCGATGATGACGCCGGTGTTCGGATCGCCTTCGGCGGTGAAGGCCCACAGGCCCTCGCCGATCTCGGTGAAGGAGATCTTCTTCTCGGCCATGTCGCCCTGGGAGGCGAATTTCTTGCTCACGGGAGATAATCCTCTTGGTTTGAACGGGTTGGGTCGGCGGAAGCACGGCCGCTCCCGCCGAGGGAGCGGCTCTCAGCCGGCCTCCGCGGCGATGATGTCGAGCTGGTCCTTCAGCGACTGCGCCTCGCCGTCCATCGGCGTGACGATGTCGTCGATGACGGCACGCCCGCCTTCCTCGATGACGAGGAAATGCGCCTCCTGGAAGCCCTGGTACTCCGCCTCGGAGCCGAAGCAGGTCAGGGCACGGAAGCGGGCGACGACGCGCGTCGCCCCGTTTTCCTGACCGGCCGGCGCGATGGAGACGTCCTGCAGCGGGCAGCCGTCCTGCGCGTTGACGACGACATCCCAGTCGAGCGGGGTGCCCATCTCCTTTGCCGATGGCGTGTCCGCCGCCTTGCGGTAGCGGGCAGCCAGATCGGCGCTGTAGAGGCTCGCAAGGCGCTCCTCGGAGAAGTAGTCCTGGAAGTCCTGCGGCGGATCGGCCCAGTTGGCCTCCGCTGCCGCCATGACCGCGCGCACCGGCTCGGTCGCATCGGCGGCCAGCACCGGCGTTGCCGCCGTGCCAAGGGCTAGAGCGGCGATTGCCGCAAGCATCCGCACAGTCTTCATCACGAACTCCCTCCCTCGATTGGCGCCCGTGCGGGGCCTCAGGCCTTCTCGTATTTCTCGACCGTCTGCTCGATGGCGCCGAAGACCGAATGGCCGTCCGCGTCCTGCATCTCGATCCGCACCGTGTCGCCGAAGCGCATGAACGGCGTCTTGGGCGCGCCGTCCTCGATGGTCTCGATCATGCGGATCTCGGCGATGCAGGAATATCCGACGCCGCCTTCGGCAACCGGCTTGCCCGGACCGCCGTCCATCTTGTTCGACACTGTGCCCGAGCCGACGATGGCGCCGGCCGACAGCGGACGGGTCTTGGCTGCATGGGCGATCAGGGTCGGGAAGTCGAAGGTCATGTCGACACCGGCATTGGCCCGGCCGAAGGGCTGACCGTTCAGGTCGACGCGCAGCGGCAGGTGCACCTTGCCGCCGTCCCAGGCCTCGCCCAGCTCGTCCGGCGTCACCGCGACCGGCGAGAAGGCGGAAGAGGGCTTGGACTGGAAGAAGCCGAAACCCTTGCCGAGTTCGGCCGGGATCAGGCCGCGCAGCGACACGTCGTTGACCAGCATGACCAGGCGGATGGCCGCGCGGGCCTCCTCGGGCGTGGCGCCCATCGGCACGTCGCCGGTGATGACGGCGACCTCGCCCTCCATGTCGATGCCGAAGGCCTCGTCGGCCATGCGGATCGGCTCGCGCGGGGCGAGGAAGGCGTCCGAGCCGCCCTGATACATCAGCGGATCGGTCCAGAAGCTCGCCGGCATCTCGGCATTGCGCGCCTTGCGGACCAGCTCCACGTGATTGACGTAGGCCGAACCGTCCGCCCACTGGTAGGCGCGCGGCAACGGCGACAGCGCGTCGTGCTCGTGGAAGCGCAGGCTCGGCACCGCGTCATGCTCGAGGCTCTCGGCGAGCGTCGCCAGCTTCGGTGCGACTTCGTCCCAGTTGTCGAGGGCGGCCTGCAGCGTCGGCGCGATGTGGCTGGCCTCGGTGCAGCGGGTCAGCGACGAGTTGACGACGACGAGCTTGCCGTCGCGGCTGCCGTCGCGAAGTGTAGCGAGTTTCATGGCTTAGTCCCAGTTGCCCTCGAGGGTGCCGTCGAAGCGCTTTTTCAGCTGCGACCAGCAGTCGAGGTAGTTGTCCTGCAGGGTGTCGAGTTCCGCCGCGAAGCGCGTGAGGTGCTGCGGGAAGCGGGTCTCGAACATGAACGCCATGGTGCCCGTCAGCTTCTGCGGCTTCAACTCGGCGCGGCTCGCCTTCTCGAAGCCGTCGGCATCGGGTCCGTGCGGCAGCATCATGTTGTGAAGGCTCATGCCGCCGGGCACGAAGCCTTCCTCCTTGGCGTCGTAGCGGCCGTAGATCAGCCCCATGAACTCCGACATGATGTTGCGATGGTACCACGGCGGGCGGAAGGAATGCTCCGCGACCATCCAGCGCTCGGGGAAGATGACGAAGTCGATATTCGCCGTGCCTTCCTCGCCGGACGGGGCGGTCAGCACCGTGAAGATCGACGGATCGGGGTGATCGAACAGGATCGCGCCGACCGGCGAGTAGGTGGTGAGGTCGTACTTGTAGGGCGCGTAGTTGCCGTGCCAGGCGACCACGTCGAGCGGCGAGGCGTCGAGCTTCGTCTCGTGGAAGCGGCCGCACCACTTCACCACCAGCCGGCACGGACCTTCCTTGTCCTCGAACCAGGCGACCGGCGTCTTGAAGTCGCGCGGGTTGGCAAGGCAGTTGGCGCCGATCGGGCCGCGGTCCGGCAGGGTGAACTTGGCGCCGTAGTTCTCGCAGGCATAGCCGCGCGCCTTGCCGTCCAGCAATTCGACGCGGAACACCATGCCGCGCGGGATCACGCAGATCTCCTTGGGCACCACATCCATCACGCCGAGCTCGGTGGCGATGCGCAGCCCGCCTTCCTGCGGCACGATCAGCAGCTCGCCGTCGGCGTTGAAGAAATACTCGTCCACCATGTCGGTATTGGCGACATAGACATGGCTCGCCATGCCGGCCTGGCCGTTGACGTCGCCGGCCGTGGTCATGGTGCGCATGCCGGTGAGGAACGTCACCGGCGTCTCGGGGATCGGCACCGGGTCCCAGCGCAGCTGGCCGAGCGCCAGCGAATGGTCGTCGACCGCCGGCGCGCTCTTCCACTCGGGCAGGGAGACGGGCGAGAAACGGCCGGAATGCTTGACCGACGGGCGGATGCGATAGAGCCAGGACCGCTCGTTGGTACCGCGCGGGGCGGTGAACGGCGAGCCGGACAGCTGCTCGGCATAAAGACCGTAGGGTGCGCGCTGGGGCGAGTTCTGCCCCTGTGGCAGGGCACCGGGCAGGGCCTCGGTCTCGAAATCATTGCCGAAGCCCGGCATATAGGCCGGGGTGTTCGAAAGCGTCATGCCTGATCCCTCCTGATCCAGACAGTTGATAGTTGCATGTGTAACTGTTTTGTCTGAAACTATCAATGTGCGAACAGCCTGTCGGCTGATTTTGTCCGAAAAGGGGGTCGCGATGACCGGACGCCTGCTGCTCGACGAGTTTCTGCCCTACCGCCTGGTCAGGGCGTCCGAACTGGTCAGCCGGCGTTTCGCCGCCCGCTACCGGGCCACCTACGGCATCAGCCGGCCCGAATGGCGTACTTTTGCCATCCTCGGTCAGCTCGGCAACACCACGGCGACCGAGATCGGCCGCCGCTCGACCATGCACAAGACCAAGGTGAGCCGCGCGGTGGCGGCGCTGGAAAAGCGCGGCTGGCTGTCGCGCGCCACCGACGAGGCCGACCGCCGCGCCGAGCAGCTGGAGCTGACGGAGGAAGGCGCCAAGGTCTATGGCGAGCTGGTGGCGCTTGCGCGCTCGTTCCAGGCCGAACTGCTGCGCGACCTCGGGTTCGAGGCCGCCGACCGGCTCGACGCCGGCCTTTCGGCGGTGGAGAAGCGGTTCATCCGCGAGGGGTGAGCCGCGCCCGCCGGGCGGGCGCGGGCCTGGGCGTCAGTGCGCCTCGTCCCAGTTGTCCGCCGCGCGGGCGTCCACATGCAGCGGCACGGACAGGGTGACCGCCGGCTCGGCCGCCGTCTCCATGACCTCGCGCACCAGGGCGATGGTGGGGTCCACCTCCGCTTCCGGCACCTCGAAGATCAGCTCGTCATGCACCTGCAGCAGCATGCGGGCGGCAAGCCTTGAGGCCGACAACCGGTCCTCCATCCGCACCATCGCCCGGCGCAGGATGTCGGCGGCAGACCCCTGGATCGGCGCGTTGATCGCCGCGCGCTCATAGAAGGCGCGGTGGTTCGGGTTGGAGGTGTTCACCTCCGGATAATGCGCCCGGCGGCCGAAGATCGTCGTCACGTAGCCATTGGCATGAACGAACTTCTTCGTCTCCTCCATGTAGTCGCGAATGCCCGGGAAGCGCTTGAAATAGGTCGAGATGTACTCCGCCGCCTCGCCGCGCGGGATGCCGAGCTGGGCGGCGAGACCGAAGGCGGAGATGCCGTAGATGATGCCGAAATTGATCGCCTTAGCACGGCGGCGAACCATCGGGTCCATGCCCTCGATCGGCACGCCGAACATTTCCGAGGCGGTCATCGCGTGGATGTCCAACCCTTCGGAAAAGGCCTGCTTGAGCTGGGAGATGTCCGCCATGTGGGCAAGCACGCGCAGCTCGATCTGGCTGTAGTCGGCCGAGACCAGCTTCATGCCCTTTTCGGCAATGAAGGCCTTGCGGATCTTGCGGCCCGCTTCGGTGCGGACCGGGATGTTCTGCAGGTTCGGCTCGGACGAGGACAGGCGGCCGGTCGTCGTCGCCGCCAGCGCGTAGGACGTGTGCACGCGCCCGGTCTGCGGATTGACGAAACCGGGCAGCGCGTCCGAATAGGTGGACTTGAGCTTGGAAAGCTGCCGCCATTCGACGATGCGCGAGGGCAGCTCGTGCCCTTCGGCTGCCAGGTCGTCGAGCACGGAGACCGAGGTCGACCAGGCGCCGGTCTTGGTCTTCTTGCCGCCGGGCAGGCCCATCTTGCCGAACAGGATGTCGCCGAGCTGCTTCGGGCTGCCGATGTTGAAGCTTTCGCCGGCAAGCTCGTGGATCTCGGATTCCAGCGCCGCCATGCCTTGCGCGAAATCACCGGACAGGCGCGACAGCATCTGCCGGTCGATGGAGATGCCGCGCTCCTCCATGCGGGCAAGCACCGGCACCATCGGCCGCTCCAGCCGCTCGTAGACGCCGGCCATGTGCTCCGCCGCAAGCCGCGGCTTGAGCACCTGCCACAGGCGCAGGGTGACGTCCGCATCCTCCGCCGCATAGGCGGAGGCCTTGTCGAGCGGCACCTTGTCGAAGGTGGTCATCGACTTGCCCGAGCCGGCGACCTCCTTGAACGGGATCGGCGTATGGCCGAGCCAGCGCTCGGACAGCGCGTCCATGCCGTTGCCGCCCTTGCCCGCATCCAGCGCATAGGACAGCAGCATCGTGTCGTCGAAGGGAGCGACCTCGATGCCATGGCGCTTCAGCACCAGCCAGTCGTATTTGAGGTTCTGCGCGATCTTGAGGACGCCGGGGTCCTCCAGCAGCGGCTTGAGCACGGCGAGCGCCTCGCTCATCGGGATCTGGCCGGGGATCAGCCCGCCGCCGCCCAGGAGGTCGCCCTCGCCGTCCACATGGCCGAGCGGGATGTAGCAGGCGCGCCCGGGCTGCGTCGCCAGCGACACGCCGACGAGATCGGCCTGCATGGCATCGAGCGATGTGGTTTCCGTGTCGACCGCCACATGGCCGAGCTCGGTTGCTTCCGCCACCCAGGCCTTGAGCCGGTCGAGATCCATCACCGTCTCGTAGCCGGACGGGTCGACCTTCTGGGTTACGGCCCGTTCGGCAGCGGTCTCGGCAACCGCCTGCGGGCGCCACAGCCCGCCCTCGCTTGCCGCGGCAGCAGCGGGTGCCGGCGCCGTGCCGACGGTCGGCGCTGCGCTGCCGGGAGCGGCGCTCTCCGGCTGGGCCCCGGGGCCGCCCTCCATCATCCGGCCCTTGCCGTCGGGCTCGTGCCAGCCGCGCACGACGAGGCTCGCCGGCTCGACGCCGGCAATGTCGAGGCCGGTGACCTCGCCGACCCGGCGGGTCAGGGTGGTGAACTCCATCGCCTTGAGGAAGGCGATGGCGCGGGCGCCGTCGAGTCCGTTGACGGTCAGCGCCTCGACCGGCTGCTCGACCGGCACGTCTTCCTTCAGCGTTACCAGCTGCTTGGAGATGCGCGCCTGGTCGGCGAAGGCGATAAGGTTCTCGCGGCGCTTGGCCTGCTTGATCGTGTCGGCCTTAGCCAGCAGGGCTTCCAGGTCGCCGAACTCGTTGACCAGCAGCGCGGCGGTCTTCAGGCCGATGCCAGGCACGCCGGGCACGTTGTCGACGCTGTCGCCCGCCAGCGCCTGCACCTCGATCACCTTGTCCGGACCGACGCCGAATTTCTCGAACACCTCGGCCTCGCCGAAGATCTTGTTCTTCATCGTGTCGATCATGCCGATGCGCGGACCGATCAGCTGCATCAGGTCCTTGTCGCCGGAGGCGATGGTGACGCGCGCGCCCGCCGCCGCCGCCGCACGGGCATAGGTGGCGATCAGGTCGTCGGCCTCGAAGCCTTCCTGCTCGATGCAGTGGACCGAAAAGGCACGGGTGGCCTCGCGGATCAGCCCGAACTGCGGGATCAGGTCCTCCGGCGGCTCCGGGCGCTGGGCCTTGTACTGGGGATAGATCTCGTTGCGGAACGTCTTCGCCGAATGGTCGAAGATCACCGCCATATGGGTCGGCTCATCGCCCTTCTCCGGCGTCAGCCCTTCCTGCAGCAGCTTCCACAGCATGTTGCAGAAGCCGGAGACCGCGCCGACCGGTAGGCCGTCGGACTTGCGCGTCAGCGGCGGCAGCGCGTGATAGGCGCGGAAGATGAAGGTGGAGCCGTCGACCAGGATCAGGTGGTCGTCGGCGGTGAGGGCGGAGGCGGCTTCATTCGACATGGCGCGGATCATGCCCGCGTTGGCCGCGCGAGAAAAGCCTGCTTCTCGCGCCCTGCCCCGCTTATTTCACCTGTCTCATTCCGCCGCCTGGGCGACCGGGCGACGCGGCGGGTCGCGCTCCAGCCGTGCCCAGCCGGGCCGGCGGAACAGGAACCAGCCATAACCGGTGCGTTCGATCATCCACAGCAGCACCAGCGGGGCGATGACGCCGGCGGCGGTGACGATCACGGAGATCGTGCCGATATCGGGAATGATGCCTGTCTTCAGCAGCACGACGCGGGTAACCGCCATGGGGAAGAAGAAGGCGAGATAGATGACGATGGAGTTGCGCCCGCAATAGGCGAGCGGCGTGGACGCACCCGCCTGGGTCAGCAGCGCCGAGGTGACGATCACCGCCAGCGCGCCGGCGGTGCCGAGCGCCAGGCTGACCAGGGGCAGGTCGGCAAGGCCGTTGAACACCAGGAGGCCGTTTACGACGCCCCAGGCCAGCAGGCCGGCGATGCCCACGGTCATGTTGCGGCGGGCCCAGTCGGCCAGCGTGAAGGCCCGGGTGGCGAAGATGTAACCGGCGTAGAAATAGACGTAGCGCGAGCTGAACTCGTCGATCAGCACCGAGCCGGTCGAGATCGGGGCGACCTGCAGCAGGGCGGCTGCGGCCAGCACCAGCTGCCACGGTACGCCGCGGTCGTGCAGCACCTTGGTGACCACGAACATCACCGGCAGCATGTAGATGAACCACAGCGTGCCGAAGGGCTGCACATAGGCGAGAAGATATTCGCTGAAAACGCTGCCCCAGCCGGTTTCGGCGGCCATCGGCGGCGCCTTGACCACGAACTGGATGGTCAGCCAGAGCACGTAGAAATAGGCGAAGTGGACGACCTTGCGGTCGAGATAGCGGCGCCAGGGCCGGTCGATAACCAGCGCCAGGAACAGGCCCGAGATCATGAAGAAGTCCGGCATGCGGAACGGGCGGGCGAATTCCACCACAAGTCCCATCCAGCCTTCCAGGCCGGCGGATTTCTCGACGCCCAGCGTCGAATGCATCATCACGACGAAGATGATGCAAAGCCCCTTGGCCGTGTCGACCCAGTCGACGCGCCCGCTGGCGGCGGCAATGTCCCTCTCCCGACCGGTCATGTCGTCCAGCCTCCTGCTTGTCTTCCCCGAGCGGGCACCTTGCAGAAAGCGGGTATATCGCGGGTTAACCCGATCTCACGATTTGGTGAGGCGGCTCGCCGCGCGTCAGGAACGGTCGTTCCGGCCGTCGCCGATCTCTCCCCGCCACGGCGAGGAGCCGTTCGGTCCGCCCTTGCCGTTGTCGTCGAGGTCCGCCCAGTCGTCGCGGTCGAGATCGACCACGCCCTCGCCCTGGCTTTTCCGCCGGGCACCGGCCCGCACCACGGTCACCCGCGCGTTGCGCACCATGATCCGGGCGATGGCCGCCCGCAGCGGCGGCACGAAAAGGAGCAGGCCGAGCGCATCGGTAAGGAAGCCGGGGATCAGCAACAGCACGCTGGCGACGACGATCAGCGCGCCCTGCATGATATCCTCGCCGGGCACCTGGCCGCGATCCATCTCGGCGCGCACGCGCCGCAGCAGCGACAGGCCCTGCAGTCGAAGCATCAAGCTGCCGGCGACCGCCGTCGCGATGGTCAGGAGCACCGTCGGCACCGCGCCGATTTCCGAGCCGACCTCGATGAAGACGAGGATCTCGAGAAGGGGGAGGCCGATGATGGCGAGAAGGATGAACAGTCCGATGGGCATGGCGTGCGTGACAGTGTCCCGTGGGGTTGCGCGTTCAGGTTCCGTATCCCGCGCACTCGCGATGCCGTCGCGGGAACATTGCCCTCAGTTAGGGACCAAATGACGCGAATGCGAGCTTTATGTGCTATCGGACGACGAAAACTGCGTCCGACACTTGTGTTGGAGGCTGGATGTTGGTTCAAGGGGGCTTACATAAGCTACGATGGGCGATGCTGCGGCTTGCCCTGCGGGGCCGCCGGTATCGGCCCGCCGCGGATGCCGCAACAAGCCAGACGGGCGGAATGCCGTGACCGCGTCTGCGACGCACCCGGCCGGATGTGAAACGGATCATATGTTCAACGACATCACCACTATCATCTTTCTGGTCCTGGCGGTCGTGATCTTCTTCAGGCTGCGCAGCGTGCTTGGTCGGCGCACCGGCAACGAGCGCCCGCCCTTCGATCCCTATTCGGCGCCCGAGCGCGACAACCGCGCCGGTGCCCCGGCCCAGGACGACAACGTCATCCCCTTGCCCGGACAGACGGCCCCCCAGGGCGGCCCCTCCCAGGCGCCGGCGGCCGCGACCCTCGACAAGGTTGCGCCGGAGGGAAGTGCTCTCAACCAGGCGCTGCGGCAGATCCTGTCCGCCGACCGCTCGTTCGAGCCCCAGGGCTTCCTGCAGGGCGCCCGCGCGGCCTACGAGATGATTGTCACCGCCTTTGCCAATGGCGACCGCAAGATGCTCAAGAACCTTCTCTCCAAGGAGGTCTACGAGGGCTTTGTCGCGGCGATTTCCGACCGGGAGTCGCGGGGCGAGACGATCGAGTCCACCTTCGTCGGCATCGAGAAGGCGGACATCGTCGAGGCGGCGCTGAAGGGCACGACCGCCCAGGTCACCGTCAAGTTCCGTTCGGAGCTGATCTCCGCCACCCGCGACCGCAACGGCGCCATCGTCGACGGTGATCCCAACGCGGTCAGCGAAGTCACCGACATCTGGACCTTCGCCCGCGATACCACGTCGCGCGATCCCAACTGGCGTCTGGTGGCGACCGAATCGGTCGAGTAACTTGCGTGCCGCCGGCCGGATGGCCCGCGCTGCCGGCCTGGCGGCGGCACTGCTTGCCGGCATCGCTGCGGCGGGCCCGGCTCTGGCGCGCGGAAAACCCCTCATGCTGTCTGCGCCCCTGACTTTCGCGGAGCTTCCCGGCTGGGCCGGCGACGACCACCGCGCCGCCCTGGCTGCGTTCCTGCGCCATTGCCGGGACCGGGCGGCAGATCTCCCCGCGGATCTGGCGCGGCTGTGCGCGCCGGCACAGGCCGCCTTCGACAGCGGCGGGACGCAGGCGGCTCGCACCTTCCTGGAACAGCACTTCGAGCCGCGCCGCATCCTCGCCGACGGCTTCGTCACCGGCTATTTCGAGCCCGAGTACAAGGGTTCGCGTCACCGGGGCGGCGGCTACGACACGCCGCTTCTGGTTCGGCCGCCGGAGCTTGTGCCCCTGGCCGGCCGGCCGGCGCCGGAGGGATTGCCCAAGGATGCGCCCTTTGCCTTTTCCAGCGGCAACGGCCACCTGGTCGCACCGCCCGACCGGGGGGCGATCATGGACGGGGCGCTGGCCGGCCGGGGCCTCGAACTTGTCTGGCTGGCCGACCCGGTCGATGCGTTCTACGTCCATGTGCAGGGCTCGGCCCGCATTCGCCTGCGCGAAGGCGGCAGCCTGCGTGTCGGCTATGCCGGCAAGACCGGGCACCCCTACAGCGCTATCGGCCGGGTTATGATCGAGCGCGGCCTTGCCGAGCCCGGCACCGTCACCATGCAGGTGCTGCGCAAGTGGCTGTCCGAAAACCCCGACGAGATCGACGGGGTCCTGCGCCGCAACCGCTCCTACATCTTCTTTCGCGAGGTAACGGAGGCGGGCGAGCACGAGGGACCGGTCGGGGCCGCCGGACTGCCGCTGCTGCCCGGCCGCAGCCTTGCCGTCGACGCCGCGCATCACGCCTATGGGGCGCTGGTCTTCGTTTCCGCCGATCTTCCCTCCGGCCCGGAGGGCGCGCGCGAAGCTTTCCGCCGGCTGATGATCGCCGAAGACACCGGATCGGCCATTGTCGGCCCGGCGCGGGGCGACATCTTCTTCGGCTCGGGCGAGGAAGCTGGAGAACAGGCCGGCCGCATCCAGCACCGGGCGGACATGGTGCTGCTCGTGCCGCGCGGGCGGGAGGCAAGGCCGTGAGCCGGCGCCGTGGCCGCCAGCCGTCGCCCGAGGAACGGCGCCTGTGGGAGCAGGTGACGGCCGATGTCGATCCGATTGCCCCGCGAGGGCGTGCGCGCGCCGAGGCCCCCAGCGCCGAGCCGGACGAAACGCCTGCCCCGGTGCCGACAGCGGCCCTGCCGGCCGGCCCTGCCTCATCCGGCGCATCCGCGCTGCGCCCGCCCGCCCCGCCGTCTCCTCCGCCCCTGTCGCCGCTCGAGCCGCGCCAGCGCCGCCGCATCGCCCGAGGCACCCGCGCCATCGACATGCGCATCGACCTGCACGGCCTCACCCAGGCGGAGGCGCATGTGCGCTTGCGCGGTTTCCTGTCCTATGCCCAGTCGAGCGGCGCGGCCCTGGTTCTGGTGATCACCGGCAAGGGCGCGCCTGGCGGCAGCCCGGTGGCCGGCGAGCGCGGCATCCTGCGCCGCGTCGTGCCGCAATGGCTGTCCTTCCCCGAATTCCGCCCCTTGGTGGTGGGTTTCGAGGAGGCGCATGCCGCCCATGGCGGCGGCGGCGCGCTCTATGTCAGGATCCGCAAGAGCGGAAAGTGGGGGGGACGATGACGCCGTTCGGCGCGAAGCTGCGCGAGCTGCGCAAGAAGCGCGGCATCACCCTGTCGGAAATGGCCGAGGCGCTGGGCGTTTCGGCGGCCTATCTGTCGGCGCTCGAGCACGGTAAGCGTGGCCGCCCCACCTGGTACACGGTGCAGCGGATCATCGCTTTCTTCAACGTCATCTGGGACGAGGCGGAGGAGCTGCAGCGCCTCGCCGAGATCTCCGATCCGAAGGTGTCGATCGACACGGCCGGCCTCCAGCCCGAAGCGACGGAGCTGGCCAATTTGCTGGCGGCGAAGATTTCCGGCCTGTCGCGCGACAGTCTGGCCCATCTGTTGCATCAACTGCGCGTCGCGGCGGCGCGGGACCGGATCTAGGGTCCCGGGCACGGACTTTCGTTCTCTTGCTGCGCCCCTTGAGCGGCGCGGGCGGCAGGCGTAGGGTCCGCAATCGCTGCCGCAGGCAAGGCGTCACGCCGGCATGGTGCCCGCGCGACGCTGCGGCAAGAAGGACTGCGCTGGAAGTGATGACGCCGAAGACCCCCGTCCGTAACGCCGACCCGTTCGCCGATCTGATCGACGCCGATGCCCTGCGTCACCGGCTGACGGCGCTGACCGCGGCGAGCGACGGCGACGGCTCCGATCTCACCGTTCGCGGCCATGTCCTCAACGAGCTGAAGACGGCAATGCGCGATGCGCGCACCCGCGTGGAGGAACTGCTCTTCGCCGATGGCGGCGGCACGCTCTGCGCCCAGCGGCTGAGCCATGTGCAGGACGAGATCCTGCGGGTGATCTTCGATTTCGCCATCCACCACGTCTACCGGGTCAAGAACCCGTCCGCGGCCGAACGCATGTCCATCGTCGCCGTCGGCGGCTATGGCCGGGGCACCCTGGCGCCGGGCTCGGACGTCGACCTATTGTTCCTGCTGCCCTACAAGCAGACGCCCTGGGGCGAGCAGATCGTCGAATACATTCTTTACATGTTGTGGGATCTCGGCCTGAAGGTCGGCCACGCCACGCGCAACATCGACGAGTGCCTGCGCCTCGCCCGCACCGACATGACGATCCGCACCGCGCTGCTGGAGGCGCGCCATGTGTGGGGCGAGGAGCCGCTGACCGACGAGCTGATCGAGCGGTTCGACAAGAGCGTCGTTGCCGGCAGCGGCCCGGAGTTCATTGCCGCCAAGCTCGCCGAGCGCGATGCCCGCCACACCCGGCAGGGCACCTCGCGCTATCTGGTCGAGCCCAACGTGAAGGAGGGCAAGGGCGGCCTGCGCGACCTCAACACCCTGTTCTGGATCTCCAAGTACTTCTACCGCGTGCGCTCCGGCTCGGGTCTGGTGAAGGCCGGGGTCTTCACCCGCTCCGACTTCCAGCGCTTCAAGAAGGGCGAGGACTTCCTCTGGGCGGTGCGCTGCCACCTGCATTTCCTCACCGGCAGGGCGGAGGAACGCCTGTCCTTCGACGTCCAGCGCGAGATCGCCGTGCGCCTCGGCTACACCCAGCATCCGGGGATGAAGGACGTCGAGCGCTTCATGAAGCACTATTTCCTGGTCGCCAAGGACGTGGGCGACCTGACCCGGATCTTCTGCGCAGCGCTGGAGGAGCAGCACGCCAAGGCGCCGCAGCCGCTATCCAAGCTGATCGACCGCATCGCCTCGCGCGCACGCCGCCAGATCCAGACCGGCACGCCCGACTTCGTCATCGACAAGGGGCGCCTGAACACCGTCTCGGACGCGGTGTTCGAGAAGGATCCGGTGAACCTGATCCGCCTCTTCGCCATTGCCGACCGTCATGCGGTGATGCTGCATCCGGAAATGCTGAAACTGGTGCGCCGGTCGCTGAAGCTCATCACGACCCAGGTGCGCGAGGACCCGGAGGCGAACCGGCTGTTCCTGCAGGTGCTGACCTCGCGCAACGATCCCGAGACCGTGCTGCGCAAGATGAACGAGACCGGCGTGCTCGGCCGCTTCGTGCCCGACTTCGGCAAGGTCGTGGCGATGATGCAGTTCTCCATGTACCACCACTACACGGTGGACGAGCATCTCATCCGCTCCATCGGTGTGCTGGGCGAGATCGAGCGCGGCGAGGCCGGCGAGGACCATCCGCTCTCCACCGATCTGATCAAGACGATCCAGAACCGCAAGGTCCTGTTCGTCGCCATGTTCCTGCACGACATCGCCAAGGGCCGACCGGAGGATCACTCCATCGCCGGTGCGCGCATCGCCCGCCGCCTGTGTCCGCGCCTCGGTCTGACGCCATCGGAGACGGAAACCGTCGCCTGGCTGGTCGAGCATCACCTCGACATGAGCACGATCGCGCAGTCGCGCGACCTTGCGGACCGCAAGACGATCGAGGATTTCGCCCGCGAGGTGCAGAGCGTCGAGCGGCTGAAGCTTCTGCTGATACTCACCGTTGCCGACATCCGCGCCGTCGGGCCGAATGTCTTCAACGGCTGGAAGGGTCAGTTGCTGCGCACGCTCTACTACGAATGCGAGCCCGTGCTGACCGGCGGCCACAGCCTGCTGCCGCACGACATGCGGGTCGAGGCGGCCAAGCGCGAACTGGCCGAGGCGCTGGGCGCCTGGCGCAAGGAAGAACTCGGCGCCTATCTGGAGCGGCATTACCCGGCCTATTGGCTGCGGGTGCCGCTGGAGCGCAAGATCGCCGACGCCGAGATGATCCTCGCCGCCGACCGGGCCGGAACCGGCTTTTCCTCGCGCGTCGTCACCCACGCCTTCGAGGGGGTGACCGAGATCACCGTGCTGGCGGCCGACCACCCGCGGCTGCTGTCGACCATTGCCGGGGCCTGTTTCGTCGCTGGCGCCAACATCGTCGATGCGCAGATCGACACCACGACCGACGGTTTCGCCCTCGACACGATCTACATTTCCCGCGAGCTGCCGGGAGATGACGACGAGATCCGCCGTGGCGAGCGCGTCTGCCGGCTGATCGAGAAGGCGCTGCGCGGTGAGGAGCGGCTGCCCGACAGCGTTGCCCGCAAGGCGGCATCGCGCGGCCGGGTGAAGGCGTTCCGCGTCGAGACCGAGGTGCTGGTCAACAATTCCTGGTCCAACCGCTACACGGTGCTGGAAATCTCGTGTCTCGACCGGCCCGGCTTGCTCTATGACCTGACGCGGGCGATCTCCGGCCTCAATCTCAACATCAATTCAGCTCATATCGCGACCTTCGGCGAGCGGGCGGTCGACGTGTTCTACGTCACCGACCTGACCGGCCAGAAGATCGGCAATATCGGCAGGCAGGACGCGATCCGCGAACGTCTGCGCGAGGCGGTCGAGGGGGAGGCGGTGGAAGAGCCGATCCGCCGCCGGCCGCGCCGCGCCGGCATTGCCTGATGAGACTTCCGAACGACTGCCTGCGTTCGACATGCCTTCCCGTCCCCTTTGAACGGAACTTCCGCCCATGGCCGGCTCGATGAGTCTCCTGCGCAACTTCGTCACCGTCGGCGGCGCCACGATGGCGAGCCGTGTCCTCGGCTTCGTCCGCGATGTGATGATCGCCGCCTTCGCCGGCGCCGGTCCGGTGGCGGATGCCTTCTTCGTCGCCTTTCGCCTGCCCAACCTGTTTCGCCGGCTGTTCGCGGAAGGGGCGTTCAACTCCGCCTTCGTGCCGCTGTTTGCAAGGGCGGTGGAGGAAGGGGGCGATGAGGGCGCGCGCCGCTTTGCCGGCGAGATCATGGCCGCGCTGCTTTGGACGCTGCTGGCGCTGACCGCCATCGCCTTCATTGCCATGCAGGGGCTCGTCTTCCTGCTCGCTCCCGGCTTTACCGAAGACCCGTCGAAGTTCGACCTTGCGGTGCTGCTCTCGCGCATCACCTTCCCGTATCTTTTGTGCATGTCGCTGGTCGCGTTCCTGTCCGGCATCCTCAACACCTATCGGCGTTTCGCCGCCGCCGCGTTTGCCCCCGTGGTCCTCAACCTGGTGATGATCGCCGTCCTCACGGGCATCTGGTATGCGGGGCTGGAGCCGGGCACGACGCTCGGCGTGGTACTGGCCGGCGGTGTTGCGGTTGCAGGTTTCGCCCAGCTGGCGCTGCTTGTCGTTGCCGTGCGCCGCATGGGCTTTTCCGTGCCGTTCCGACGTCCGCGCCTGACCGCCGGCGTGCGCCGGCTGTGCAAGCTCGGCGTGCCGGGCGTGCTGGCCGGGGGCATTACCCAGATCAACATCGTTGTCGGCACCGTGATCGCCTCGGCCCAGGCCGGCGCCGTCTCCTATCTCTATTACGCCGACCGCATCTACCAGCTGCCGCTCGGTGTCGTCGGTATCGCCATCGGCGTGGTGCTCCTGCCTGACCTGTCGCGCTCGCTGCGCGCTGGGGAGGACGGCGAGGCCAACGGCACGCTCAACCGGGCGATGGAATTCGCTCTCGCTCTGACCCTGCCGGCGACCGTTGCGCTGATCGCGGTGCCCGAGCCGATCGTCTCGGTGCTCTTCCAGCGCGGCGAGTTCGGCGCGGAGGCGGCGAGCGCGACAACGGCCGCCCTGATCGCCTTTGCCTTCGGCCTGCCGGCCTTCGTGCTCAACAAGGTGTTCTCGCCGGGCTTCTTCGCTCGCGAGGACACGGTGACGCCGATGTGGTTCGCCGGCATTGGCATGGCGGTCAACGTGATCGGCGCACTGGCTCTGGCGCCGATCCTCGGCCATGTCGGCATTGCGCTGGCCACGTCGCTGGCCGGCTGGGTCAATGCCGGCCTGCTGGGTGCGGCCCTGTGGCGGCGCGGCCATTTCCGCATGGATCGGGGCGCGCGCCGAAGGCTGCCGCTGTTGGCGCTTGCCAGCCTTGCGATGGGCGTCGGCCTGCTGCTGGGCGACTGGCTGATGGCGCCGCTGATCGGCGCACCTTCTGTGCTGGTGCGCTTTGTCGCCCTCGGCCTGCTGGTGCTGGCCGGCATGGTGCTGTTTGCCGGCTTCGTGCAACTGACCGGCGCGGTCGATCTGAAGGGCTATGTTGCCCGCGCCAGGGCCGCCAGGGCCCGCCGCCGCGCGGCTCCCCCGCCGCAGGCGCCGGAAGACCCGCTCGGATAGGCTGCAGGGCGACCTGCAGTGCAAGGTCAGGGGGAGGCCGGTTGCCGCGCGAAAAAGCGAAGCCGGCTCAATTTTTGACCAAACGATCAAAATTTGTCCATTTGTTCAAGAAAGCGCTGCGGCCGGCATCTGCCTCCATTGTGGGCGTGCCTGGAATGTGGTCCAATTTGCCCCGCCGCGCGAAGAGCCGCCCACGCGCCTTCGCCGGTCGATGCACACCGGCCCGTGCCTGTCGCGCATGAGCGCCGCATCCTGCGAGGGGGAGTCAGATGACAATCAACGATCATTTCGCCTGGACGCGACGGGCCGTCCTCGGACTTGTCGCATCGCTTGCCGTCATGGCGGGCGGCCTGCCGGCAATGGCCAAGGACAAGCCGTTGAAGGTCGCGGCGATCTACACCGTGCCGGTCGAGCAGCAATGGGTCGGACGCATTCATCAGGCGCTGCAGGCGGCCCAGGCGCGCGGCGACGTGACCTATACCTACTCCGAGAACGTCGCCAACACGGACTATGAGCGCGTCATGCGCGAATACGCCGAAGGCGGTATGGACCTGATCATCGGCGAGGCCTTCGCCGTGGAGCGCGCGGCCCGCAGCGTGGCGGCCGAGTATCCCGACATCGCCTTCCTGATGGGCTCGTCCTTCGGTCCGGCACAGCCGAACTTCGCCGTCTTCGACAACTGGATCCATGAGCCGAGCTACCTGACGGGCATGATCGCCGGCAAGGCGACCAAGTCGAACGTCATCGGCATGGTCGGCGGCTACGCGATCCCGGAGGTTAACCGCTTGATGAACGCCTTCATGGAAGGCGCGCTGGCGGTCAATCCGGACGTCAAGTTCCTCGTCACCTTCATCAACTCCTGGTACGACCCGCCGAAGGCCAAGGAGTCGGCGTTCGCGATGATCGACAAGGGCGCGGACATTCTCTACGCCGAGCGCTTCGGCGTTTCTGACGCGGCCAAGGAGAAGGGCATCCTGGCCATCGGCAACGTCATCGACACGGCCGGCGACTATCCCGGCACGATCCTCGCCAGCGCCCTTTGGCACATGGAGCCGACCATCGACCGAGTGATCGAGGCCGTGGCCACCGACAGCTTCGAGCCTTCTGATTACGGCCAGTTCTCCTTCATGTCCTATGGGGGCGGCAGCTTCGTCGTCGACGAGAGCCTTGCCGATGCGGAGGCCGTCAAGGCTGCCCGCGAGAAGGAGAAGGAAATTCTCGACGGGCTGTTCCGCGTCAACGTCAACGACGCCGAGCCCAAGTCGACGATGTGATCATCTGATCGCGGCCCGCCCCCTGTTCTCGGCACGAGATCGGGGGTGGGCCGTCCTTTTGTCCTGCCCTGCCCCGGAGTGGAGATGAGTGACCCGCTGCACGCACGGCCGCACGAGCGCAAGGTCGTGCTGTCGCTTGCCGGCATCACCAAGCGCTTCGGCGCGATGACCGCCAACGAGGCGGTCGATCTTGACCTGCATGCCGGCGAGATCGTCGCGCTGCTCGGCGAGAACGGCGCCGGCAAGACCACGCTAATGAACATCCTGTTCGGCCACTATGTCGCCGACGAGGGGGAGGTGTGCATCGCCGGGCCGGATGGCGGGCTCGTGCCGCTGGAGCCCGGCTCGCCCCATGCGGCGCTCAATGCCGGCATCGGCATGGTGCACCAGCATTTCGCGCTGGCCGAGAATCTCACCGCCTTCGAAAACATCGTGCTCGGCACGAGACCGCTGCTGTCGCCCTCCACCTCCTCGCGCGCCGACCGGCAGCGGCTGGAGGCGTTGATGCGCGACAGCGGGCTGACGGTGGATCTCGACCTTCGCGTCTCGCGCCTGTCGGTCGGCGAGCAGCAGCGGGTGGAAATCCTCAAGGCACTCTATCGCGATGCCCGCGTGCTGGTTCTGGACGAGCCGACTGCCGTGTTGACGCCGCAGGAATCCGAAGGCCTGTTCGCCACCCTGCGACAGCTGGCCGGCAACGGCCTTGCCATCGTCTTCATCTCGCACAAGCTGGCCGAGGTGCTCAGTGCCTCCGACCGGGTGGCGGTGCTGCGCATGGGCCGCAAGGTCGCAGACCTGCCGACTGCCGAGTGCGACCGCCAGAAGCTCGCCGAGCTGATGGTCGGCCATTCGCTCTCCCAGAGCCGGCGAGAGCCGCGCGCCCCCGGCGATGTGCTTCTGGCGCTTGAGGGCGTCTCCGCCGGTACCGGCCGCGAGGCGGTCAGGGACCTGTCGCTGGCCCTGCGGTCGGGAGAAATCCTCGGTGTTGCCGGCGTCTCCGGCAATGGACAGGCGATGTTCGCGCGCCTCGTCTCGGGGCTGGAGCGGGCAACCTCCGGGCGCATCCTGCTCGCCGGAAACGACGTCACGGCACAGGACGCGCGCGCGATGATCGCCGCCGGCATCGCCCGGATTCCGGAGGACCGCCACCGCGATGGCATCGTCGGGGCGATGAGCGTCGCTGAGAACCTGGTGATCGAGGAGATCCGGTCCGCCCGCTACCAACGCTTTGGCTTCCTCGATTTCTCCGCCATCGCCGCCCGCGCCCGCGAGGCGATCACCGCCCACGACATCCGCTGCCGGGGCGGTTCCGCGATCTCGCGGCTGCTGTCCGGCGGCAACATCCAGAAGATCGTGCTGGCCCGCACGCTGGACGCCGAGCCGGCGGTTGTGCTGGCGGCGCAGCCCTCGCGCGGGCTCGACATCGGTGCCACCGGCGAAGTGCATCGCCGCCTGCTCGCCGCCCGCGCCCGCGGGGCCGGCGTCATCCTGATTTCCGAGGATCTCGACGAGCTCTTCGCCCTGTCCGACCGCATCGCGGTGATCCATCGCGGCCAGCTGAGCGCGGCACGCGATGCCGACGAGCTCGATCGCGCCACCGTCGGCCTGATGATGGCCGGCCACGCGGAGGAGGCCGCATGATCCGCTTCGAACCGCGCGAGACCGTCTCGCCTGTCCTGCGCGCCGGCGTACCGGTTGCCGCGGCGCTGGCCGCCCTGGCGCTGGCGGCCCTGCCGATCATGGCGGCCGGCGCGCCTGTGCTGCAGGCCTATGTGCTGATGGCAAAAGGCGCCTTCGGGTCGTTCTTCGCCGTTTCCGAGTTGCTGTCGCGGGCGACCCCGCTGATTCTGACCGGCCTGGCCGCTGCCCTCGCCTTCCGGGCGCGGCTGTGGAACATCGGTGGCGAAGGGCAGCTCTATGCCGGCGCGCTGGCGGCCGTTGCCGTCGGCTCCGGCGCGATCTCCGCTCCGCCGGCGGTGATGATCCCGCTTGTGCTGCTGGCCGGTGCGATGGCCGGGGCGATGATGATGCTGGTCCCGGCTCTGTTGAAGTTAAGGCTCGGCGCCGACGAGGTGGTCACCACCCTGCTGCTCAACTTCGTTGTGGTGCTCTTCGTCCAGATGATGCTGGAAGGGCCAATGAAGGATCCGATGGGCATGGGCTGGCCGCAATCCGAGCCGATGGCGGACGCGGCGATGCTGCCCAAGCTGTTCGACCGCATGCGCGTCCATGCCGGACTGATCGTCGCGCTCGTTGCCGCACTGCTGGCCCATATCCTGCTGGCGCGCACGGTCTGGGGCTTCGAGATCCGTGCCGTCGGCGAAAACCAGGAAGCAGCCCGCCATGCCGGCATCCCGGTCACCGCGACCTTCGTCCGCGTCGCTCTCCTCAGCGGCGCGCTTGCCGGGCTTGCCGGCGTCGGCGAGGTGGCCGGCCTCAAGGGCTATCTCACCGCCGACCTGTCGCCCGGCTTCGGCTATGCCGGCATTGTCGTTGCCATGCTGGCCGGCCTGTCGCCGCTCGGCGTCGTGGTCGCGGCGCTGTTCATCGCCGGCGTCTTCGTCGGTGCCGACAGCATGAGCCGGGCCATCGGCGTTTCCAACTATCTGGCCGACCTGGTGGTCGCCACATCGCTGATCGCGGTGCTCGTCTCCGGCCTCTTCGTGCGCTTCCGCGTGCGGCTGGTCGGACCGGGGCGCAAGGCATCCGCCGGCAAGGACACCGGGGCATGATGGAAATCCTCGACATCCTCGTTTCGGCGAATTTCTGGGCGGCGGCGCTGCGGATCGCCACGCCGCTGATCTTCGGTGTGCTCGGCGCGCTCCTGTGCGAGCGTGCCGGCGTCCTCAATCTCGGCATCGAGGGCATCTTCACTGCCGGGGCCATGGCCGGCTGGATGGCCGCCTGGCTCGGTGCCGGCCTGTGGGGCGGCGTGCTGGTTGCCGCGCTCGCCGGTGCCAGCTTCGGCCTGCTGCATGCAGTGCTCACCGTGCCGCTGGGCCTGTCCCAGCACGTCTCGGGCATCGGAGTGACGCTGTTCGCCACCAGTCTCAGCTATTACGCCTATCGCACGGCGCTGCCGGACGTCACCTCGCCGCCGCGCATCACCGCCTTCCAGCCGCTCGATATCCCGGTCCTGTCCGACCTGCCCTTCCTCGGTACGGTGCTGTTCCAGCAGACGGCGCTGACCATGCTGGCGCTGGCGATGGTCGTGGTGGTCGGCTTCGTGCTCTACCGCACGCCGCTCGGCCTTGCGATCCGCGCTGTCGGCGACAATCCGGCGGCGGTGGAGGCGCAGGGCCTGTCGGTGATGGTGCTGCGCATGGGCACGGTGGTCGCCGGCTCCGCGCTGATGGCGCTGGGCGGGGCGTTCCTGACCATGTCCGCCTTCGACGCGTTCTTCTTCGGCATGGTCAACGGGCGCGGCTGGATCTGCATCGCGCTCACCGTCTTCGCCTCCTGGCGCCCCGGCAAGGCGCTGATCGGCGCGCTGCTGTTCGGTGCGTTCGACGCCTTCCAGGTGCGGCTGCAGACCGAGGTCGGTGCCTTCGTGCCCGGTCAGGTGTTCCTGATGCTGCCCTACCTGCTGTCGATCCTGGCGCTGGTCATGGTCGCCCGCAAGGCGGACTACCCGCGCGCGATGCTGAAGCCCTATTTCAAGGGCCAGCGCTAGGCGAGACCGTCAGTCGCCGTGCGCGAGCGCGGCGATCTCGGCCAGCATCTCGTCGGTCATCGCCGCGGCCGCGCCCGAAATGGACGACGGGTCGGCCAGCGCCTGCCAGTCGAGCGGCGCATCGCTCAGCTTCGACAGCGCCTCTGCCAGCGTGCCGCCCTCGGCGCGCACCAGGCCGGCAGCCTTCTTCACCAGATCCTGCGCAGCCGCGCGGCCGACATGGGCCAGCAGGGCGAAGGAAAAGCGCTCGGCGAGCGACAGCCCGCCGCCGCCGGTGGCGGTCGCCGCCATCCGCGTGGCATCGGCCTCCATGCCGGGGGCAAGCGCGCATGCATGGCGCAGAGCCGCCCCGGTTGCCAGCATCACCTGGGGCAGAACCAGCCACTCGCCCATCCAGGCGGCGCCGTCCCGCTCCTCGCGGTGCAGGGCATCGGCGGAAAGCGCGGCCGCCTGTGCTGCGGCAAAGCGTGCGAGCGCCACCAGCGCCTCGGCCCGGACCGGGTTCTGCTTCTGCGGCATGGTCGAGGAACCGCCGGCCTCGGCAAGCCGGATCTCGCCGACTTCCGAACGGGCGAGCAGGATCACGTCCTCGCCGATCTTGCCGAGCGCCAGCGCGATCTCGCTCGCCTCCCGGGCGATCCGGCGCAGCGGCTCGCGATCGGTCATCCAGGGAAGGGAGGGCACAAGGCCGAGCTCGCGGGCAAGGGCACCGGCCAGCTCCGCGGCGCGTCCCGGCACGTCCATCGCGCCGAGATCGCCGGAGGCTCCGCCGAGCTGCACGACCAGCGCCTCGCGCCGCAGCCGGGCAAGGCGCCGCCGCGCCTTTGCCAGCGGCAGGGTCCAGATCGCGACCCGCAGGCCGAAGCTGACGGGCGTCGCGATCTGGCCGCGCGTGCGGCCGGCCATCGGCGTTGCCCGGTGCCGGGTAGCCAGCGCGGAAAGCTGCGCCACGATGTCTGCAAGCCGCGCCTCGAACAGCGCAAGCGTGCGGGCGAGACGCAGCATCAGGCCGGTATCGACGATGTCCTGCGAGGTCGCGCCGAAATGCAGGTAGTCGGCCGCCGGCCGCGACAGCTTCTGCCGCAGGGCCGCCACCAGCGCGGGTACCGGGACGCCGGCCGCGGCCGTTCCGGCGGCAAGCTCCGCAGATGTCGGCAGGAGGCCGGAGAGCTCCCGGTCGATGGCGTCGGCTGCGGCTTGGGGGATCAGGCCGGCGCTTCCCTGAAGGCGGGCGAGCGCCCGCTCCACCTCCACCATCGCGGCGATCTCCGCCTCGGCCGAGAACAGGGCTGCGGTTTCGTCGTCGCCGAACAAGCCGGCAAGGAGCGGCGAAACGAGGGGGATGTCGGCCATGATACGCCTGTCCTGTCGCCCGGTGGCTGCCGGGGCTCAGATGTCGAAGAACACCGTTTCGTTTTCGCCCTGCAGGCGGATGTCGAAGCGGTAGAGCGGCAGTCCGTCCTGGGTCTTGCCGTCCTCGGTGGCGATCAGCGTTGCCACCGCCTCCGGCTCGAGACGGCGCATGTCGGGATCCTTGGCCAGCGCCTCGCGATCTTCCGGAAAATACATGCGCGTGTGCAGGTGGATGTTGATGCCGCGGGCGAAGATCAGCACGGCCACATGCGGGGCGTGGCCCTCGGCATGCCGGCCCGGCCGCACGGTCCTGAATCGGAAGGTGCCGGTATCGAAATCCGTCGTCGCGCGGGCGAAGAGGCCATATTCGCCGATCCGGCCCATGCCGTCCGCCTGCCAGATCTCCAGCATCGCATCGCGCACCGGAGCGCCCGAGCCGTCGCGCACCAGCCCCTCGATGACGATGGCCTCGCCGGTGTTGCTCTCGATCACCGGCCCGGGCTGGTTCGGCAGCGCCGGTCGGCCGATCGCCTGGGGCGCGGTGCCGATATGGACGTAAGGTCCTGCCGTCTGGGAGGGGGTTTCCTTCAGCCGGTCGTTCATCACAGGCCCTCCGTCCGGTTCTCGAAATGGGTTTGCCGCCGTCCGCGCAGCACGATGTCGAACCGGTAGGCGAGGCAGTCGAACGGCTCCTGGTTGCGCAGGTCGAGCCGCGCCACCAGTCGGTCGACCGCGTCTTTGTCCGGGATCGTGTTGACGATCGGGCACAGCGGGATCAGCGGGTCGCCTTCGAAATAGAGCTGGGTGATCAGCCGCTGGCTGAAGGCCTCGCCGAACACCGAAAGGTGGATATGCGCGGGCCGCCAGTCGGAGCCGTTGTTCGGCCACGGATAGGGGCCCGGCTTGATGGTGCGGAACAGGTAGCGCCCGTCGGCATCGCTGACGCAGCGCCCGCAGCCGGAGAAATTCGGGTCGAGCGGCGCCAGGTAGCCGTCGCGCACATGGGCGTAGCGGCCGGCCGCATTGGCCTGCCAGACTTCGATCAGCGCGTTCGGCACCGGTCGGGCGTTCTCGTCGAGCACCCGTCCGAAGACGTAGATGCGCTCTCCGAGCGCGTCGCCGGTGGTTGCCGCATTGCGGATCAGGTCATGGTCGTGCGGCCCCAGCGGCGTATGGCCGAGCGCCGGCCCGGTCTGCTCCAGGCTGGTCTGCTCGAGTGCATGCAGTGGGCGGACCGGCGCGCGCAGGACGGTGCTCTTGTAGCCCGGCGACAGCGGCAGCGGTTGCTGCGAGCGGTCGCGCCGGTAGAAGGCGGTGGTCACGGCTTGTCTCCTCCCGGCCCGTCTTGGGGCGTCTCGATTTCGGCGAAGGCGGCACGGGCGATGCGGATCGCCCGGTTTGCGGCCGGTACGCCGGCATAGATTGCCACATGCAGCAAGGCTTCGCAGATATCTTCGCGGCTTGCGCCGGTGCGTGCGGTGGCCCGGCAATGCATCGCCAGTTCCTCGTCATGGCCGAGCGCGGCGAGCAGCGCGATGGTGATCATCGAGCGCTCCCGCCGGCTGATCGTGTCGCGCGCCCAGACCCCGCCCCAGGCGCCCCGGGTGATCAGGTCCTGGAACGGTCCGTCGAACGCATCGCGGGCGGCCTCGGCGCGCGCCACATGCGCCTCGCCCAGAACGGCCTTGCGAGTCGCCATGCCCGCCTCGAAGGGATCCTGTCCGCTCATGCTGTCACGCGCTCCACCAGAGTGCTGATCAGGTCCGCCACTCTGTCCGGCACCTCGATGCAGGGCAGGTGGCCGACGCCGGCGATTTCCTCGCATGTTGCGCCGGGAATCGTGGCGGCAAGCGCACGCAGAGTCTCGGGCGGCGTCGCGCTGTCCTCGCTGCCGGCGATGCACAGGGTCGGGACCGCGATGCTGCCCGCGCGGTCGCGGTAGTCGGCATCGCGAATGGCGCTGCCGAGCGCGATGTAGCTGTCGGCCGGCGTGTGCACGAGCATCGTCCGCCAGCGCAGCAGCTCGGCCGGGCGCCCCTCGCGGAAGGCGCGGGAGAACCAGCGCTCCATCGTCGCATCGCCGATGGCATCCATGCCGCCTGCGCGGATCGCCTCGGCGCGGCCGTTCCAGATCTCGGGCGTACCGATCTTCATGCCGGTATTGGACAGGACCAGTCCGGCGACGCGGTCGCCGTGGCGGATCGCCACCGACTGCGCGATCAGCCCGCCGACCGACAGGCCGACGATCACCGCCTTTTCGATGCCGTAGCTGTCGAGCAGCGCGACCAGATCGTCGCCATGGTCGTCGATGCTCATGCCGATGCCGCCCGGCGACAGTCCGTGCCCGGCCGTGTCGTAGCGCAGCAGGCCCCAATCGTCCGGCAGACGCGCGAGGAGATCGTCCCAGATGCGGAAGTCGGTTCCGAGCGAATTGGAAAAGGCAAGGACGGGAGCTGTCCCGCGTCCCGGCCGGAAGGCCGCGTTGAGAATGCGCCCGTGTCGTGAGACCGCCTGCACGATCCGTCCTCCCTGGCTCTGTGGAGCTTCAGGATGGACGCGGCAATTGGTAATGTAAAATGAGAATTTTGCCGTTTTGTATAACCGGAGATGCGAAATGCCAGTCGGAGCAGGGATCAAGCTGCGCCATCTGCAGGCCTTTCTGGAGGTGGCACGGCTGCGCAGCCTGACGGAGGCGGCGAGCGCCCTGAACGTGACCCAGCCGGCCGTTTCCAAGACGCTGAAGGAGCTGGAGGCGCTCGTCGGCGTCAGCCTGATGGAGCGGGGGCGTTCGGGGGTGACGCTGACGGCGGAAGGCGAGATCTTCCGCCACTATGCCGGCCTGTCGGTCGCCGCGCTGGGCGAAGGGCTCGACGGCATCGACCAAGTGCGCATGGGCTCGGAGCGGCAGCTGCGCATCGGCGCCCTGCCGAGCGTTGCGGCCAGCATCGTGCCGCTGGCTGCCGGGCGCTACCTGGAGCGTGGGCGCGGGGCCACGCTCGATATCGTCACCGGGCCGAACGGCCATCTCCTCGACCAGCTGCGGACCGGGGCGCTGGACGTGGTGATCGGGCGGCTCGGCCAGCCGGACGCCATGCAGGGGCTTGCCTTCCAGCAGCTCTACAGCGAGCAGGTGGTGCTGGCCGTGCGTCCCGGCCATCCGTTGATCAGCGACCCGGACCTTGCCCGCCTGCCCGAGTTTCCGGTGCTCTATCCGAACCGCAGCGCGGCGATCCGGCCGTTGGTGGAACGGTTGATGGTGGCCAACGGCATTGGCCGCCTGCCCCGCCGGATCGAGACGGTGTCGAACGCCTTCGGCCGGGCCTTCACCCGTTCCAGCGAGGCGGTATGGATCATCTCCAACGGCGTCGTCGCCAACGACCTTGCCGAGGGGCAGTTGGTGGCCCTTGCCGTCGATACCCGGATCACGCTGGGGCCGGTCGGCATCTCGACCCGCGCCGCGGAGGCGCATACGCCCGACCTGCTCCTGTTCATGGCCGCCATGCGCGAGGCGGTCGACCAGCGCGGCCTTGCGCGGGGCTGATCCGCAGCCTGTCAGCCGGCCGTCGGCGGCTCGTTCTTGGGCGGGCCGGCCCGCTTGCCGTCTTCCTCGTCGCGATAGGCCTCCAGCGCCGACATGCGCCGTTCGCTGCGCTCGGGATCGCGCGCGGTGACGCCGGCAACCAGCGTTTCGGCGATCACCATCAGGGCGGCGGAGGAATCCCAGGGCGAGGGCACGGAGATGCGGGCGGGCAGCACATGGGTCGCGACGCTGGCGATCGGCGACAGCCAGCTGTCCGTGATCAGCACCACCGTTGCCCCGCGCTTGGCCGCCGCCGTGGCCATGCGGACCAGGTCGGCCTGATAGCGGCGGATGTCGAAGACCACCAGCACGTCGCGCCGTCCGATATCCAGCAGGGCATCACGCCAGTTACCCTCCTGACCGGCCATGTGCATGACGCCGGAGCGCAGGATCCGCAGATGCGCGGCCATGTAGCGGGCCAGCGCGTCGGTGAAGCGGCCGCCCAGCAGGTAGATTGTGCGGCGCTCGTCGGACAGGAGCGAGACGACGGCCTCCAGCTCGGCCGCCGGCAGATGGCGGAAGGTCTCGCCGATATTGGCGCGAACCGCCTCCGCCACGGCGCCGATGCCGGCTGCGGTGGCCGCGCCGCCCGCCTGGGTGCCGTCCTTGGCCTTGGCCAGCGGCGATTTCAGCTGGTCCTCCAGCTCCGTGCGCAGCCTGGTCTGGAGCGCCGCATAGGTGCCGCAGCCCATCCGCGCGGCAAAGCGCAGGATCGTCGGCGAGCTGACGCCGGCCGCGCTGGCGAACTGCGCGACGGTGCCCAGTCCCAGCACCGGGTAGTTGGCGAGCAGGGCGAGAGCTGCGCGGCGCTCCGTCGCAGTGCACTCGCCGAGTCTTTCGCGGATTTCTTCGGCAAGGGATGTCATGGTCTTGAGGCCGCCTCCCCGGCCGGGTTCCGCGTCGCCGGGCGGACGCTTTCGCAAACCCGATTGACATCGGTCTCGCGCATGTATCAAATCATACAGAAGGCGGGATTAAACGCAATTTTGTAACAAATAAAACAGCGTTTGCGACTTTCCGCCAAGGCAACCGGCTGGGGGACAGGGATGGAGCCGACAGCGGCACGCGACGGCGAGCTATTACCCGGCGACATGTCGCAGGCGGAAACGGTCGTGGTCGCGGAAAATGCCGGCGGCCGCGGCAAGATCGTCCTTCTATGCGACCACGCCTCGCGGCGGCTGCCGCCCGAATACGGCGATCTCGGCCTGGACGAGGCGGCGCGGCGCGCCCACATCGCCTGGGATCCCGGTGCGCTCGGTGTCTCGCGACATCTGTCGCGGCGGTTCGATGCGCCTCTCGTCTATCCCGACCTGTCGCGGCTTGTTCTCGACTGCAACCGCGATATCGCAGCCCACGACCTGATTCCGGCGATCAGCGAGACGACCGAGATCCCCGGCAATCGCGACCTGGGCGCGGCCGAGCGGGCCCGTCGCATCGCCCTTGCCCACACGCCTTTCCATTCCCGTATCGAAACGCTGCTCGACGCGCGCGCGGCCGCCGGCCTCGACAGCATCGTCGTCTCGGTTCACAGCTTCACGCCGCTCTACAAGGGCTTCGACCGCCCCTGGCCCGTCGGCATCCTGTCCAATCGCGACCGCAGGGTCGCCGAGGCGATGCTGGCCGATCTTGCGGCACAGGGCATCGTCGATCTCGGCGACAACGAGCCCTATGCGCCGGGCGACGGGGTCTACTACACGGTCGGCCGCCACGGCGAGGCGCGGGGCCTGCCCTGCGTGATGATCGAGGTGCGCAACGACGAGATCGCGGACGACGCCGGCGAAAGCCTGTGGGCCGACCGGCTCGGCCGTGCGCTCGATGCCGCGCTGGCGCAGCTCGCGGCGGAAGGGAGGTCCGGATGATGACCTCCCTGATGCGCGGCTATGTGAGGGTCGTCGACGCGATCAACTACCGCCTTGGGCGGGTGGTGATGTACGGCCTCTTCGTCATGGTCGCCGTGCTGTTGTGGTCGTCGATCTCCAAGACCTTCTTCCTGCCGTCCCTGTGGACGCTGGAGGTCGCCCAGTTCGCGATGGTCGCCTACTACATTCTCGGCGGGCCCTATTCGATCCAGCTCGGCTCGAACGTGCGCATGGACCTCTTCTATGCCGGCTGGTCCGTGAAGAAGAAGGCCTGGTTCGACGCGTTCACGGTGCTGGTTCTGATCTTCTATCTCGGCGTCCTGCTTTATGGCGGCGTCGGATCGACCGCCTATTCTCTGGGCCATTTCGGTACCGAGCCCTTCGTCTTCCTGAAGGATCTGGCCGTCGCCTTCATCACCGGCGGCCCTGACGCTGCGGCCGAGGTGATCGGCCATGTCGAGCGCAGCCCGACCGCCTGGCGGCCGGTGATCTGGCCGATCAAGGCGATCATGTGCCTGGGCTTCCTCTTGATGCTGCTGCAGGCCGTCTCCGAGCTCATCAAGGACATCGCGCGCATCCGCGGAGAGGAAATCTGATGTCCTATGAGATGATCGCGCTGCTGATGTTCTCGTCGATGATGCTGATGCTGCTGACCGGTCAGCGCGTTTTCGGTGCCATCGGCGGCGTGGCGGCCGTCGCGGCGCTGGCGCTGTGGGGCACCGGCGGGTCCGACATTCCCTTCGCCTCGGCCATGAAGCTGATGAAGTGGTACCCGCTTCTCACCCTGCCGATGTTCATCTTCATGGGCTATGTCCTGTCGGAATCGAAGATCGCCGACGACCTCTACAAGATGTTCCATGTGTGGATGGGGCCGGTCTCCGGCGGTCTCGCCATCGGCACGATCGGACTGATGGTGCTGGTCTCGGCGATGAACGGCCTGTCCGTCGCCGGCATGGCCATCGGCGCCACCATCGCCCTGCCCGAGCTGCTGCGCCGCGGCTACGACAAGCGCATGGTCACCGGCGTCATCCAGGCCGGATCCTCGCTCGGCATTTTGGTGCCGCCGTCGGTGGTGCTGGTGCTGTACGCAATGATTGCGCGCCAGCCGGTCGGCCAGCTCTGGCTCGCCGGTGTGGTGCCGGGTCTGATGATGGCGACGATGTTCGTCGTCTACATCTATGTCCGCTGCCGTATCACGCCCTCGCTCGGCCCGGTCCTGCCGGTGGACGAGCGCAACGTGTCGGGTGCTGAAAAGATGCGCCTGCTCGGCGCCGGCATCCTGCCGCTGGTGATCTTCGCGGCGATGATGGTGCCCTTCGTCAACGGCTGGACCTCGCTGGTCGAGAGCTCCGCGATCGGCGCCATGACCGCGTTCGTCGCCGCCGTGCTCAAGCGCCGGATGACCTGGAAGGTGTTCGAGACCTGCCTGCGCCAGACGCTCGCGATCTCCTGCATGTTCATGTGGATCATTCTTGCCGCGCTCGGCTTCGGCGCCGTGTTCGACGGTCTCGGCGCGGTCAAGGCGATCGAGACCCTCTTCACCGAAAGGCTCGGCCTGTCGCCCTGGATGATCCTGATCCTGATGCAGGTGTCCTTCCTGGTGATGGGCACCTTCCTCGACGACACGGCGATGCTGGTGATCGTCGCGCCGCTCTACGTGCCGCTGGTCGCCGCGCTCGGCTTCGACCTCGTGTGGTACGGCGTGCTCTACACGGTCACCACCCAGATCGCCTACATGACCCCGCCCTTCGGCTACAATCTGTTCCTGATGCGGGCGATGGCGCCTCCGGAAATCACCATGCGGGACATCTACGGCTCGATCGCGCCCTTCGTGCTGGTCATGATCCTCGCATTGGCATTGATAATGGTCTTCCCGCAGATCGCCCTGTGGCTGCCCGACTACATCTACGGCCGCTGATCCGGAAGATCAGACGAAATCCCTCACCACCGCAACACAAGGAGCTTCACCACCGGACACCGAACGCCGCGCCACCACAACAATCAGAAAGGGCGCGCTCTTGCATCTCTTCAACGAATCCAAAGGGGAATGAGACATGACCAACAGACGCGACTTTCTGAAGAAGGCAGGCCTTGGCACCGTCGCCGCTGCCGGCGCCTCGACGCTGGCCGCTCCTGCCGTGCTCGGCCAGGCGCCGATCAAGTGGCGGTTGCAGACCTATGCGGGCGCCGCGCTCGCCGAGCACGTGATCAAGCCGCATATCGACGCCTTCAACAAGGCGGCCAACGGCCAGATGGAGATCGAGCTGTTCTTCGCCGATCAGCTGGTGCCGACGGGCGAGCTGTTCCGCGCCATGCAGCGCGGCACCATCGACGCGGTGCAGTCGGATGACGATTCCATGGCCTCGCCGACGGAAGTGACCGTGTTCGGCGGCTACTTCCCCTTCGCCAGCCGCTACTCGCTGGATGTGCCGGTGCTGTTCAACCAGTACGGCCTGAAGGAGATCTGGGAAGAGGAATACGCCAAGGTCGGCGTCAAGCACATCTCCGCTGGCGCCTGGGATCCGTGCCACTTCGCCACCAAGGACCCGATCCGCAGCCTTGCCGACCTGAAGGGCAAGCGCGTCTTCACCTTCCCGACCGCGGGCCGCTTCCTGGCCCAGTTCGGCGTGGTGCCGGTGACGCTGCCCTGGGAGGATATCGAGGTCGCGGTGCAGACCGGCGAACTCGACGGCGTCGCCTGGTCGGGCATCACCGAGGACTACACGGTCGGCTGGGCCGACGTGACCAACTACTTCCTGACCAACAACATCTCCGGCGCCTGGGCCGGCTCGTTCTTTGCCAACATGGACAAGTGGAATGAGCTGCCGGACCATCTCAAGACCATGCTGCAGCTGGCCATGGATGCGTCCCACTATTACCGCCAGTGGTGGTACTGGGGCGGCGAGGCGAGCCTTCGCGTCAACGGCACCAAGATGGAGCTGACCTCGATTCCGGACGCCGAGTGGGCTACCGTCGAGGAGGCTGCCGTCAAGTTCTGGGACGAGATTGCGGCAGAGTCCGAGATCAAGGCGAAGGTCGTGGAGATCTTCAAGAAGTACAATTCCGACATGCAGAAGGCCGGGCGGCCCTACCGCTACACCTGATGCCGGCGGGCCGGGGCGGCGTTGGTCGCCCCGGCCTTCCTTTCCCGACCGCGCCCGCGCTTTCGCCCCGCTTAACCGACAATGATGGTTCCAATGGCTGGCAATCTTTCTTTCGACGCTCTCAAGGCCGCCGTCGCCGACGGCGCCATCGACACGGTGCTGGTCTGCGCCGTCGACATGCAGGGCCGCCTGATGGGCAAGCGCTTTCATGCGCGCAACTTCATCGAGCATTCCTTCGAGGAGACCCATTGCTGCAACTACCTGCTGGCGACGGACCTCGAGATGTACACTGTCGAAGGCTATGCATCGACCAGCTGGGCCGGCGGCTACGGCGACTATGTGATGAAGCCGGACCTGTCGACCCTGCGTCCCGTGCCCTGGCTGGACGGCACGGCGATGGTACTGTGCGATGTTCTCGACCATCACCATCACGAGGCGGTGCCGCATTCGCCGCGCGCGCTGCTGAAGGGCCAGATCGCCCGTCTCGATGCCATGGGCCTCGAGGCCAAGATGGCGACGGAGCTGGAGTTCTTCCTGTTCGAGAAGAGCTTCGACGATATCCGCCGCTCGGGCTTCCGCGATCTGGAACCGATCTCGGCCTATAACGAGGACTACCACATCCTCCAGACCACCAAGGAAGAGGAGGTGATGCGCCCGATCCGCAATCACCTTTATGCCGCGGGCATTCCGGTGGAGAATTCCAAGGGCGAGGCCGAGGCCGGCCAGGAGGAGCTGAACATCCGCTATGCGGATCCGCTCGGCTGCGCCGATCACCACACCATAGCCAAGCATGCCACCAAGGAGATCGCCTGGCAGCACGGCCGCGCGGTGACCTTCATGCCGAAATGGCATCATGCCCGCGTCGGTTCCTCGTCCCATGTGCATCAGTCGCTGTGGAACAAGGACGGCTCCAGCGCCTTTTTCGATCCGGATGCGCAGCACGGCATGTCCCAGCTGATGCATCACTACATGGCCGGCCTGATCCGGTACGCTTCGGATTACACCTGGTTCCTGGCGCCCTATGTGAACAGCTACAAGCGCTTCCAGAAGGGCACCTTCGCGCCGACCAAGACCGCATGGTCGGTCGACAACCGCACCGCCGGCTTCCGGTTGTGCGGCGAGGGCACGAAGGGTGTGCGCGTCGAATGCCGCATCGGCGGCTCGGACCTCAACCCTTATCTGGCCCTGGCCGCGCAGCTTGCGGCCGGCATTCGGGGCATCGAGGAGAAACTGGAGCTTGAGGCGCCGGTGACCGGCGATCTCTACCAGTCGCGGAGGCTGAAGGAGATCCCGCGCACCCTGCGCGCGGCGACCGAGACCCTGCGCAAGTCGAAGATGCTGCGCGAGGCCTTCGGCGATGCGGTGATCGACCACTACGTCCGCGCGGCGGAATGGGAGCAGGAAGAATTCGACCGCGTGGTCACCGACTACGAACTGGCCCGCGGCTTCGAGCGCAGTTGAGGATTTCGGCCCGCCGCAGCGGGCCGGATCCACTTGGAATATCTTGCAAACATGCAGAGGCAGGCCGCCAGCGCGGACCTGCCCGAAAGGTGTGACATGTCCGACGTGATCAAGCTGATTTCCCCGGTCGACGGCTCCGTCTATGCCGAGCGTCCCGTGGCGAGTGCTGCCGAGATCGACCAGGCTGTGGCCGAGGCCCGCGCCGCGCAGGCCGCCTGGGCGGCCACCCCGCTGTCCGAGCGCTGCTCGGCTGTGCTGGCCGCCGTTGCCGCGCTCGAGGCGATGAACGACGAGATCGTGCCCGAGCTGGCCTGGCAGATGGGCCGGCCGGTGCGCTATGGCGGCGAGAAGGGCGGCACGCGCGAGCGCACCGACTACATGGTCAAGATCGCCGAGGAGTCGCTCCGGGCCCGCCACCACACGGACCGTCCGGGCTTCACCCGCTACGTGCGGCCGGAGCCGCTCGGCATCGTCATGGTCATCGCACCGTGGAACTACCCGTTCATGACCGCGATCAACACCATCGTCCCGGCGCTGATCGCCGGCAATGTGGTGATCCTCAAGCACGCGGCGCAGACGCTGCTGGTCGGCGAGCGGCTCGACAAGGCGTTCAAGGCGGCGGGCCTGCCCAAGGGCGTCTTCCGCAACATCGTGCTGAACCACGGCCAGACCGAGGCGCTGCTCGGTTCGGGCCGCATCGACCATATCAACTTCACCGGCTCGGTCGCCGGCGGCCGCGCCATCGAGAAGGCGGCGGCCGGAACCTTCGCCACGCTCGGCCTGGAGCTCGGCGGCAAGGACCCGGCCTATGTCCGCGAGGACGCCGACGTCGCCTTCGCGGTCGAGAACCTGGCCGATGGCGCCTTCTACAATTCCGGTCAGTGCTGCTGCGGTATCGAGCGCGTCTATGTGCACGAGAAGCACTATGACGCGGTGGTCGAGGGTCTGGCGGCAGCAGCCTCCGCCTACACGCTCGGCAATCCGCTCGACGAGGCGACGACGCTCGGCCCGATGGCGCAGGCGCGCTTTGCCGCCCATGTGCGCGAGCAGACCGCCGAGGCCCTGCGCAAGGGCGCCAAGGCCCTGGTCGACCGCGCCCGCTTCCCTCAGGACAAGGAAGGCACGCCCTACCTGATGCCGCAGGTGCTGGTCGACGTCGATCACCAGATGTCGGTGATGCGCGAGGAGAGCTTCGGCCCGGTTGTCGGCGTGATGAAGGTGCGCTCCGACGAGGAGGCCATCGCGCTGATGAACGACAGCCCCTACGGCTTGACCGCCTCGATCTGGACCGCCGACGAGGAGGCCGCCATCGCCATCGGCGACCGCGTGGAGACCGGTACGATCTTCATGAACCGCTGCGACTATCTCGACCCGGCGCTGGTGTGGACCGGCGTCAAGGACACCGGCAAGGGCGCGGCCCTGTCGGAAATCGGATACCTGTCGCTGACGCGGCCGAAGTCCTTCCACCTGCGCGCCCGCTCGTAACGGCGCGCAGCCATCTCCGCTTCGCATTCCTTCCTGTCAGGATCTGAGGACATGACCACCACCCCGTCCGCCAACTGGAACTATCCGACCTCCGTGCGCTTCGGCGCCGGGCGCATCAAGGAGCTCGGCAAATGTGCCGCCCTGCTCGGCATGAAGCGGCCGCTCCTCGTCACGGACCCGGGCCTTGCCCGCCTGCCGATGACCGCCAACGCACTGGAACTGCTGCGCCAGGCCGGCCTGGAGCCGGACATCTTCAGCGACATCAAGCCGAACCCGACCGCGTCCAATGTCGAAGCGGGCGTTGCCGCCTACCGCGCCGGCGGTCATGACGGCGTCATCGCCTTCGGCGGCGGCTCCGGTCTCGATGCGGGCAAGGTCATCGCCTTCATGGCCGGCCAGACCCGGCCGATGTGGGATTTCGAGGATATCGGCGACTGGTGGACCCGCGCCGATCCGGACGGCATCGCGCCGATCCTCGCCGTCCCGACCACGGCCGGCACCGGTTCCGAGGTTGGGCGCGCCGGCGTCATCACCAACGAGGAAACCCACACCAAGAAGGTCATCTTCCATCCGAAGATGCTGCCGGGCATCGTCATCTGCGATCCCGAGCTGACCGTGGGCATGCCGCGCTACTTCACCGTCGGCACCGGCATGGACGCCCTCGCCCACTGCCTGGAGGCCTATTCCTCCACCTTCTACCACCCGATGGGCGATGGCATTGCGGTCGAGGGCATGCGCCTCGTCTTCGAGAACCTGAAGCGCGTCGCCGAAACGCCGGATGATCTCGTTGCGCGCGGCCACATGATGTCGGCCGCCGCAATGGGCGCGGTCGCCTTCCAGAAGGGCCTCGGCGCCATCCATGCGCTTTCCCATCCGGTCGGCGCCCTCTACGACACCCATCATGGCATGACCAACGCGGTCTTCATGCCCTATGTGCTCGACTTCAACCGCTCGGCCATCGCCACCAAGATCGACCGGCTCGCCGGTTATCTCGGTATCTCCGGCGGCTTCGACGGCTTCCTGCAGGCGGTGCTCGACCTGCGCACTGCGCTCGATGTGCCGCATACGCTGGACGGTCTGAAGGTCGACGGCGCCAAGGCCGCGAAGATCGCCGAAATGGCCATCGTCGATCCGACCGCCGGCGGCAATCCGATCGAGCTGACCCTCGAGGGTGCAGCCGAGATCTTCGACGCGGCACTCACCGGCCGCCTCTGAGGCAGGCGTCGGCGGTTGCCGACGCTTCGCCAATTGACAGGGGGGTACTCCGCCCCCTACATCCCCACTGGCTTTCGCGGGCAGGAATGGCCTGCGAAAGCCGCGAGCGGCCGGCCTCGACGGCAGGCCGACGCCGGCAGGACAGATGACAGGGTGGGACCGGGCAAGATGAGTGACACGCGGATCGACCGCCGCTTCGCGGCATTGCAGGCGGCGAACCGTCCGGCGCTGGTGACCTTCGTTACCGCTGGCGACCCGGACCTTGCCACCTCCCAGGCGATCCTCGATGCGCTGCCGGCCGCGGGCGCCGACGTCATCGAGCTCGGCATGCCCTTCTCCGATCCCATGGCCGAAGGCATTCCCGTGCAGCTCGCCAACCAGCGCGCGCTGGCTGCCGGGCAGACCATGGACAAGACGCTGGACATGGTGCGTGCCTTCCGCCGCCACGACCAGGACACGCCCATCGTGCTGATGGGCTACTACAATCCGATCTACGTGCGTGATCCCGCCGTTTTCGTCAAAACGGCGGTCGAGGCGGGCGTCGACGGGCTGATCATCGTCGATATCCCGCCGGAGGCCGACGACGAGCTCTGCCTGCCGGCCATGGCCGCCGGCCTCAATTTCATCCGCCTGACCACGCCGACGACTGACGACAAGCGGCTGCCGGCCGTTCTCGCCAACACGTCGGGTTTCGTTTATTACGTATCGGTGACCGGCATCACCGGTGCCACCATCGCCAACCGCGATCGGGTGACCGAGGCGGTCCGCCGCATCAAGCGCCATACCGCGCTGCCCGTGGCGGTCGGCTTCGGCGTCAAGACGGTGGAGGATGCCGAGGTGATCGGTCGCGACGCCGATGGCGTCGTCGTCGGATCGGTGCTGGTGGAAGCGGTGCGCACGAGCCTCGACGGCGAGGGCCGGGCGACGGATGCGACGGTCGAGGCTGTGGCCTCGGTGGTGCGTTCGCTCGCCGAGGGTGTTGCCCGGGCCCGCGGCTGAGCCGCATCGGCCGCATGACGGCCGGGAACATGCAAGACAACGGACGGTATCTGCCTTGAACTGGATCAACAACGTCGTTCGCCCGAAGATTCGTGGCCTGCTGCAGAAGCGGGACGTGCCGGAGAACCTCTGGATCAAGTGCCCCGAGACCGGCGAGATGGTCTTCCATCGCGATCTCGAGGCGAACCAGTGGGTGGTGCCGAATTCCGGCCACCACATGCGGATTTCCGGCACCCGGCGGCTCGAGCTGTTTTTCGACGGCGGCACCTTCGAGAAAGTGAAGACGCCCGAGGTCGTGGCCGACCCGCTGAAGTTCCGCGACGAGAAGCGTTATACCGACCGCCTGCGCGATGCGCGGGCCAAGACCGGGCTCGACGACGCCGTGACGGTTGCGACCGGCAAGCTGCGCGGCATGGACATGACCGCCGCCGTGCAGGACTTCGCCTTCATGGGCGGCTCGCTGGGCATGGCCGCCGGCGAGGCGGTGCTGACCGGCATGCAGACGGCCGTTGCGCGCAAAACGCCCTTCGTGCTCTTCGTCGCCTCGGGCGGTGCGCGCATGCAGGAAGGCATCCTGTCCTTGATGCAGATGCCGCGCACCACCGTCGGCGTGCAGATGCTGCGGGATGCGGGCCTGCCCTACATCGTCGTCTTCACCAATCCGACGACCGGCGGCGTGACCGCGTCCTACGCGATGCTGGGCGATGTGCACATGGCCGAGCCGGGTGCGCTGATCGGCTTTGCCGGTCCCCGCGTCATCGAGCAGACCATCCGCGAGAAGCTCCCCGAGGGCTTCCAGCGCTCCGAGTACCTGCTCGAGCACGGCATGGTCGACATGGTCGTGCATCGCCACAAGCTGCCGGAGACCATCGCCCGCGTCTGCTCGATTCTGATGAAGGCCGAGGTCAGCCTGCCGGACGAGGAAGAGCTGATGACGCCGCCGCGCGAAGCCGACGAGGCCAAGGTCTCGCCGGAGCTCGCCCAGGGCCGGGAAACCTCTGCGGTCGCCGACAGCGGCAGCCGCGAGGCCGACGGCGAGAGCCGCTGACGGGGCTGTCGCAGGCGCGACACGGGCGGACGCAGCAACGCTTGCCGCGTCCGCGCATGATCCCGTAACCATGATGGCTGCTGCAGCCGCGGACCTTCCCGCGGCAGGACGGGCAGGACAATGGACCAGGTAACAGCGATCCTCGACCGACTTCTGGCGCTGCACCCGCGCGAGATCGACCTGTCGCTCGGCCGCATGGAGCGTCTGCTCGATGCGCTGGGGCGGCCGCAGGACCGTCTGCCGCCGCTCGTCCACATTGCCGGCACCAACGGCAAGGGCTCTACCACCGCCTTCATGCGAGCGATCCTGGAGGCCGCGGGCCTCAAGGTCCATGTCTACACCTCCCCGCATCTGGTGTCCTTCAACGAGCGCATCCGCCTTGCCGGCCGCATCGTTTCCGACGCGCGGCTGATCGAGGCGCTGGACACCTGCGAGCAGGCCAATGCGGGTGCGGAGATAACCTTCTTCGAGGTCACCACTGCCGCAGCCCTGCTGCTCTTTGCCGAGGAGCCGGCGGATGTGCTGCTGCTCGAGGTCGGCCTTGGCGGCCGGCTCGACGCCACGAATGTCGTCGATGCCCCGCTGGCCGCCACGATCACGCCGCTGTCGATGGATCATGAGCGCTATCTCGGCGAGACGCTGGCGGACATCGCGGCGGAAAAGGCCGGTATCCTCAAGCGCGGCTGCCCGGCGGTGATCGCCCAGCAGCCGGACGACGCGCTGGACGTGATTTCGCGCATTGCCGCCCGCCTGGGGGCCCCGCTCCAGGTCTTCGGGCAGGATTTCACTGCCTTTGAGGAAAACGGCCGTCTCGTCTACCAGGACGAGGAGGGGTTGATGGACCTGCCGCTGCCGCGACTGTTCGGCCGGCACCAGATCGTCAACGCGGCCATGGCCATCGCCTCGCTGCGTGCCGCCGGCCGCTTGCCGGCGCCCGAGGCCATCGAGGCCGGGCTCCTGTCGGTCGACTGGCCGGGCCGCATGCAGCCGCTGACGGAAGGTCCGCTCCTCGAGCTGTGCCCGCCGGGCAGCGAGCTCTGGCTCGACGGCGGCCATAATCCGGGGGCCGGCATCACCATCGCGGAAGTGATGGCGGAGCAGGAAGAGCGCCGGCCGCGGCCGCTCTATCTCGTCTCGGGCATGCTCAAGACCAAGGATCCGGTTGGCTTCTTCCGCCCGTTTGCAGGGCTTGCGCGCGAGGTCGCCTGCGTGCCGCTGACCACCACCGATGCCGGGCGCGACCCGTCCTGCCTTGCGGGCTCCGCGCGCGAGGCCGGTCTTGCGGCCGAGGCCTATGCCTCGCTTGTCGACGCGCTTGCCCATGTGCGAAAGCAGGCTGCCGCCGACGACGTGCCGCCGCGCATCCTGATCTGCGGGTCGCTCTATCTCGCCGGAGAGGTCCTGGCCCGCAACGGCATGAAGCCGGTCTAGGGTTTTCAGCTAGTTCCCGGATCCTGCGGTCGCCAACCGGGCAAGGTTGGCCATCGCTGCGTCGCGCGCGCCTTCCATCCGCTCGCGCCCCGCTCCGCTGCGCGCCATGACCCGCAGTCCCACATAGACCGACAGCAGCATCGTCGCCGTCGACTGGATCTCCGGCGGCGCAAGCTGTGGTGCGAGTGCCGCGACCGCCTCCGCAAGTGCCCGTTCCAGCTTGTCGAAGCCGCGCGACACCATCGCCTGTGTTTCGGCGTCCTCGCTCGCCTTGTCTGCCGAGGCGTTGCAGAGAAAGCAGCCGCGCCGGTCTCCCTGGCTCCAGGCCGCATCGATCGGGACGGAGAGGAAGGCAGAGACTCCCTCCATCGGCGCGACCGCCCGCAGATCGTCTGCCGCGCCATCGACAACCAGGGCTTCGTAGCGGGCAATTGCCTTCAGATACATGGCGTGCTTGTCGCCGAAAGCGGCGTAGAGGCTGCCCTTTCGCAGGTCGGTTGCCTGCATGATGTCGCGCAGGGATGTCCCTTCGTAACCATGCTCCCAGAACAGCGACATGATCTTCAGCAGGATTTCGTCCTCGTCGAACTCCCGGGGTCTGCCCATCGCGGTGGTGTCGCGCATTCGTGATTTCCTGTTTGTTGACCGATTGGTCACAAAGTCACATGTTCACCGCAGCCGACCCGCGTCGCAGTTTCGCGGCCATAAAATGACCTATCGGTCAAAAAATAGAAAGGAACGACGAGATGTCCAACAGCACTTTATCCCATGAGACGGTTCCCGGCGCTGCCGGAGCGGGCGAAACGATCGGCCGCATCGGCCATGCCGGACTTCGGGTCTCCCTGGTGCTGGTCCTCGGCTGGATCGGCGCGATGAAGTTCACTGCCTACGAAGCGGGTGCCATCCAGGGGCTGGTGTCGTCGAGCCCCTTCATCAGCTGGCTGAACAGCATTCTCGGTGTCCAGGGCGTGTCGAACCTGATCGGAACGATCGAGATTCTGACCGCATTGGCGCTGGTTCTCGGCATCTGGTCCGCCCGCATCGGCGCGCTTGGGGCCCTGATGGCTGCCTCAACCTTCGCGCTGACGCTGACTTTCCTGTTCAGCGCGCCCGGCTGGGAGCCGAGCCTTGGCGGCTTTCCCGCCCTGTCGGTCGTGCCGGGCCAGTTTCTGCTGAAGGACGCGGTCTTGCTGGCCGGCGCCCTGGTTCTGCTGGGTGAAGCGCTGCAGCGTCTGGCCTGGACCGGTGCGGCCGGTCCGCTTGCGAGGACCTGATCCATGGCCGATATCACGATCTACACCAAGAGCTACTGCCCCTATTGCCGGGCCGCCAAGGCCCTGCTTCGGGAGCAAGGCGCCCGTTTCAAGGAAATCGAGATCTCCGACGAGGAGGCTTTGCGCCGTGAGATGATCGCCCGGTCCGGACGCCACACCGTGCCGCAGATCTTCATAGGCCGGCGACATGTCGGCGGTCATGACGACCTCGTCGCGCTGCATCGCCGCGGCGGCCTGAAGCCCCTGCTCCTGCAGGCGCAGGCGGCGGGCTGAACAAGGTTCCGGAGCGGCCCTTTGCCGGGCGGCTCCGGCCCCTAGAGCTTGCGCAGCCGCACCTCGTTGATCGCGTGGGTATCGGCCTTGCGCAGGATCAGGTCGGCGCGCGGTCGCGTCGGCAGGATGTTTTCCCGCAGGTTCACGAGGTTGATCTCGTTCCACAGGCCTTCGGCGATGGCCAGCGCCTCGTTGTCGCCCACCTTGGAATACTTGTTGAAGTAGGAGCCGGGATCGCGGAAGGCGGTCTCGCGCAGCCGCATGAAGCGCGACACGTACCACTCGTGCAGCACGTCCTCCTCCGCGTCGATATAGATCGAGAAGTCGAAGAAGTCGGAGACGAAGGGCACTTCCTTGCCGTCGCGCGGCAGGTTGGTCGTCTGCAGGACGTTCAGCCCCTCGAGGATCAGGATGTCCGGGCGGTCGACCGTGACGAACTGCCCCGGCATCACGTCGTAGTAGAAGTGGGAATAGACCGGTGCGCGCACATGCCGCCGCCCCGCCTTCAGATCCGACAGGAACTTCAGCAGCGTCGCGCGGTCGTAGCTTTCTGGAAAGCCCTTGCGCCGCATCAGGCCTTCCGCTTCCAGCACGGCGTTGGGATAGAGAAAGCCGTCGGTGGTGACGAGATCGACCTTCGGGCTTGCCGGCCAGCGGGCCAGCAGCGCCTGCAACAGGCGCGCCGTCGTCGACTTGCCGACCGCGACCGAGCCGGCGATGCCGATGACGAAGGGGTTCTTGACGTCGTTTCGACCGAGAAAGCGCGAGGTGGCGCGGTGCAGCTGCTGGGTCGCCTCCACGTAATAGGCAAGCAGCCGCGACAGCGGCAGCAGGATCGATTCCACCTGGCCGATGGAGACCGGGTCGTTGAGCGACTGCAGGCGCCGGACCTCCGTCGCCGTCAGCGTCATCGGGGTGTCGGCCCTGAGCTTTGCCCATTCTGCCTCGGTAAAGACCCGGTAGGGCGACAGATCGTCCTCAGTGAACCTGTTGAGGCTGTGTTCCATGGCGACCATGCAATCCTCGATCCCGCCGGATGTCCGGCCGTTCGCTCGGGAGGCCCGGGGATGATCCCGCGGGTCGCGCCGGGCAGTCCGTCGCAAGGCCCGTCCCGTCAGTCGGGCTTCCGCGACGCCTTCTCCTCCAGGCCCGTCTGCGCCGTGCGGCGCTCCAGCTCTGCCATCACGTCGGCCAGCGGCACGTCGCGCGCCTTGAGCAGCACCAGGAGGTGGTAGAGCAGGTCGGCGGCCTCGCCGGTCAGCTCGCGCGCATCGCCTGCCACGGCCGCGATCGCGGTTTCCACCGCCTCCTCGCCCACCTTCTGGGCGATCTTCGCCGTGCCCTTGCCCATCAGCTTGCGGGTGTAGGAGCTCTCGTCCTCGCTCCGGGCACGCGCCGCGATGATGCGGTCAAGGTCGGTCAGTGTGAAGCCGGTCATTGGTCGGACGTCTCCTGCGGCCCTGCGCCGCCCGGCTGGGGCTTTGCATGCGGGCCGGTGTGGCGGGCCAGGGTATCAGGCCGCGTCGAGCCGCATGGGGATGCCGGCCCGGGCCATGTGTTCCTTGGCCTCGCGGATCGTGTGGGTTCCGAAATGGAAGATCGAAGCGGCGAGCACCGCCGTCGCATGTCCGTCTCGCACGCCCTCGACCAGATGGTCGAGCGTGCCGACGCCGCCGGACGCGATCACCGGCACCGGCACCGCATCGGCGATGGCGCGGGTCAGCGCCAGGTTGAAGCCTGTCCGGGTGCCGTCGCGGTCCATCGAGGTGACCAGCAGCTCGCCGGCGCCCAGCTCCACCGCCTTGCGGGCGAACTCGACGGCGTCGATGCCGGTCGGCTCGCGCCCGCCATGGGTAAAGATCTCGAAGCGCTCAGCCTCTCCGGGCGCGTTGACCTGCTTGGCGTCGATGGACACGACAATGCACTGGGCGCCGAACTTTTCGGCCGCCTCGCGGATGAAATCGGGGTTCTTCACCGCCGCCGTGTTGATCGACACCTTGTCGGCGCCGGCCACCAGCAGCTTGCGGATGTCCTCGACCCGGCGCACGCCGCCGCCCACGGTCAGCGGCATGAAACAGGCCTCGGCCGTCCGCCGCACCACGTCGAAGATCGTGTCGCGGTTCTCGTGACTTGCGGTGATGTCGAGGAAACAGAGCTCGTCCGCGCCGGCCGCATCATAGGCCTTCGCAGCCTCCACCGGATCGCCGGCATCGACCAGATTGACGAAGTTCACGCCCTTGACGACGCGGCCGTCCTTGACGTCCAGACAGGGAATGACACGTGCTTTCAGCATGTTAGGCGATTACCCGACGTATTTCGCGGTCGCAGCATACAGCTCCCGTACCGCCCTGCAAAGCCGGGAAAGCTTGCAAGGGTGCCGGGATCCGGCGGCTTACCCAGCGGCAAGGACCTTGAGGGCTTCGGTGGGATCGAGACGGCCGTCATAGAGCGCCCGGCCCGAGATCGCGCCTTCCAGCACCGCGCAATCGGGTGCGGCGAGGCGCTTCACGTCCTCGATGGAGGCAAGACCGCCCGAGGCGATCACCGGGATCGAGGTCGCGCCGGCCAGCTCCAGCGTGCCGTCCCAGTTGATGCCGGCGAGCACGCCGTCGCGGTCGATGTCGGTATAGATGATCGCGGCAACGCCCGCGTCCTCGAAGCGGCGGGCGAGCTCGATGGCCGACAGTTCGGACGTCTCCGCCCAGCCCTCGACCGCCACCTTGCCGCCGCGTGCGTCGATGCCGACGGCAACCCGGCCCGGGAAGGCCTTGCAGGCGGCCTTGACGAGATCGGGATCGCGCACCGCCACCGTGCCGAGGATCACTCGGGCGATACCCTTGGCGAGCCAGGCTTCCACATGGGCAAGGGTGCGGATGCCGCCGCCCAGCTGCACCGGATTGGTCGTCGCCTTCAGGATCGCGTCGACCGCCGCGCCGTTGCGGCTCTCGCCGGCGAAGGCGCCGTCGAGGTCGACCACATGCAAGTAGCTGAAGCCCTGCGTCTGGAAGCTGAGGGCCTGTGCGGCCGGGTCGTCGTTGAAGACAGTGGCCTGCGCCATGTCGCCGAGCTTCAGGCGGACGCACTGGCCGCCCTTCAGGTCGATGGCGGGAAACAGGATGGGCATGGGTGGTGTTCCGTGTCGTGATGTCGGCCGCTTACGGCGCCCACTCGATGAAATTGGCGATCAGCGCAAGGCCGAGCCGCTGGCTCTTTTCCGGGTGGAACTGGGTGCCCACCATCGTGTCGCGCCCGACGATCGCGGTGATCGACCCGCCGTAGTCGGCCGTCGCGATGACATGCGCCGGGTCCGCCGCCTGCAAGTGGAAGGAGTGGACGAAATAGGCGTGGAGGCCCTTCTCGCCCGTCTCGATTCCGGCGAGCAGCGGATGATCGGCGAGCTTGCGCACCGTGTTCCAGCCCATATGCGGGATTTTCAGCTCCGGATCGTCCGGCGTGATCGCGGTGACGTCGCCGGGGATCCAGCCGAAACCCTCGGTCGTCTCGAACTCCAGGCCGCGGCTCGCCATCAGCTGCATGCCGACGCAAATGCCGAGGAACGGGCGCCCCTTTGCCTCCACCGCCTCGACGAGTGCGGCCTCCATGCCGTCGACCGCGCGGATGCCACGCCGGCAATCGGCAAAGGCGCCGACGCCCGGCAGCACGATCCGGTCGGCGCGTGCGACCACGTCCGGATCGGCGGTCACCCGGATGGTCGCACCGCGGCCATGGGCATGCGCTGCCCGCTCGAAGGCCTTTTCGGCCGAGCGCAGGTTGCCGGAGCCGTAGTCGATGATGGCGATCAGCATGGGGTCGTTCCGTCAGGCAGAAATGCGGGAAATTCGAAAGATGCGGCGCCGCCTCGGCGATGGGTCAGCTTCGATGCGGGGCAACGCTCAGGCCCACGACCCGCTCGGCGCCGATCCGCGGTATGGGGTAGCCGGGTCGATGCGGTGGCGGAGCGTCCGGTTGCGGAGCGCTGCCGCCGGCCTGCAGGTCCTGTGCCTGGCGCTGATGGGCGGCGAGCCGTGCGAAGAAGCGGCGCTCCGCCTCTTCGCGACCCTGCGCCTCGACGACGGCGACGAAGCGCCAGCCGCGCCGCTCCAGCGTCCAGCGCCACAACCCGCGCGCCTCGAAGGCGAAGAGGATCGACAGCCCCGCCATGGCGATGCCGGGCATCGGTCCGCCGATGAACCGCGAGGCGAGCTCCAGGGCGAGGCCGGCAACCAGATAGACGAGCAAAACCAGCCAGAGCCGCTTCACCAGCAGCCAGGGGAGGGTGAAGAGCAGCGCCAGCCAGCTGAAGCCGTCGCGGATGAAGACCGTGCGCTGCGCCTCGGCCTCGCCCATCGTCTCGGGCGAGGAACCGGGCGGGATCAGCACCATGTAGATCGCCATCTGTCCCTCCGTCCGGCGGCCTCAGCCGCCGAGCTGGCCCTTGGTCGAGGGCACGCGCCCGGCCTGCCGCGGGTCCGGCTCGATCGCCTTGCGCAGCGACCGTGCCACGGCCTTGAAGCAGGTCTCGGCGATGTGGTGGCAGTTGCTGCCCGTCAGGTTGGCGATATGCAGCGTGATGCCGGCATTCATCGCGAAGGCGCGGAAGAACTCCTCGAAGAGCTCCGTGTCGAAATCGCCGACCTTGTCGCGCGGGAAGGTTACGTCCCAGACGAGAAAGGGGCGGCCCGACACATCGAGGGCGCAGCGGGTCAGCGCCTCGTCCATGGCCAGGTGGCAGTCGGCGTAGCGGGTGATGCCGGTCATGTCGCCGAGCGACTGGCGCAGGGCCTGTCCGAGCGCGATGCCGACATCCTCGGCCGTGTGATGGAAGTCGATATGGGTGTCGCCGCTGGCACGGATCGTCATGTCGATCAGCGAATGCCGGGACAGCTGTTCCAGCATGTGGTCGAGAAAGCCGACTCCGGTCTGCACCGAATAGGCGCCGGTCCCGTCGAGGACGATCTCGACGTCGATGTCGGTTTCCTTCGTCTTGCGCGAGATCTTCGCGGTGCGCATGGGCGAGCCTGTCCTTCTGTGGCCGGCCTGCTGCCGGCTGCGAAGCCTTGTAACAGGACGCTTGCCGCAATGAAATACCTGCGCGCGCGGCGCCGCGATCTGGTCAAGATCGCCCTGCACGGGTAAGACGGAAATTCGACACTTGCAACGTTCCGGAGACCTGCCGATGCAAAGCGCTGCCCTTCCGCTGGACGAGGACCCGTCCCCTTTCGCGCCGGCGAGCGCCCGCGACCGCCTGATTGTCGGCCTTGACGTGCCGACGGTGGAGGAGGCACGCGCCATCGTGCGCGAGACCGCGGGTGCCGTCGGCACCTACAAGATCGGCATGCAGCTGCAGTTCGCCGGCGGCCTGGAACTGGCCGCGGAACTGGCTCGCGATGGCCACAGCATCTTTCTCGACGTCAAGCTTCTCGACATCGACAACACGGTGATGAAGGCGGTGGAGAACATCGCCCGCATGGGTGTGCGCTTCGTCACCATTCACGCCTATCCCAAGGCGATGCGCGCGGCCGTTGCCGGGCTTGCCGCGGCCGGCGGCGATGTCTGCCTGCTCGGTGTTACCGTGCTGACCTCGATGGACGAGGACGATCTGCATGATGCCGGCTATGCCGGTGGCGTCGACGAGTTGGTGATTGCCCGCGCGGCGGATGCGCGCGCCGCCAACATGGGCGGTATCGTCTGCTCGCCGCTGGAGGTCGCCTCGCTGCGGAACGTGGTCGGACCGCGCCTCGTCACCGTGACCCCGGGCATCCGTCCGGCAGGGTCCGAGGCGGGCGATCAGAAGCGCATCATGACACCGGCCGACGCGATCTCGGCCGGCGCCGACTATCTGGTGGTCGCACGCCCGGTGATCATGGCCCCCAACCGCCGCGCCGCGGCGGAGGCCATCGTCGAGGAAATCGGTCGGGCGCTCTAAAATCGGCCTGTCAGCGGGGCTCTGTGAGCCCTGCCGACAGGCACTCGACTGCGGCCTGAACGCCGCCCGCGCCATGCGGTACGGCGAGCGCCTTCAGCGCCAGCTCCAGCACCCCGAGCGTGCCCAGCACGGTCGGGGCGTTGACATGGCCCATATGGCCGATGCGGATGCCCTTGCCGGCGATCTCGCCGATGGTGCCGCCGATGGTGACGTTGCAGGTCTCCTGGCACCAGCGCCGCAGCGCGGCCGGGTCGAGCCCGGGTGTCAGCACCACGGTGACCGAGTTGGAGCGCTGGGCGTCCTCCAGGATGTTCAGTTCCATCGCGCCGCCTTCCGCCCATTTGGCGACGCAGGCGCGCACGGCGGCGGCCAGCATTGCGTGGCGGCGATGGGCGGCGTCCAGCCCTTCCCCCAGCAGCAGGTCGAGAGCCTGGCGGAAGGCGAAGAGCAGGTGCTCCGGCGGCGTGCCGCAATATTTCTGGTAGTGCTCGCTGCCCTGTCGGAACGTCCAGTCCCAGTAGAATGTCTTCAGGTCGGCCGTCTCGTGCGCGGCGAGCGCTCGGGCATTGGCAGCGACAAAGGCGAGGCCCGGCGGGGTCATCAGCCCTTTTTGCGCGCCGGTGACGGTCACGTCGACGCCCCACTCGTCCATCTTGTAGGGCACGCAGCCGAGCGAGGCGATGGTGTCGACCATGAACAGCGCCGGATGGCCTGCCGCATCGATGGCCTTGCGCAGGGCGGCGATGTCGTTGAGCACGCCCGAGGCCGTGTCCACCTGCACCACCAGCACCGCCTTGATCTCATGCGCGGTGTCCGCGGCAAGACGGGCGGTTACCGCCGTCGGATCGACGGCGCGGCGCCAGTCGCCCGGCAGCACCTCGACCTCGAGGCCGGTCATCGTCGCCATTTCGCCCCAGCCGCGGGCAAAGCGGCCGGAGTCCAGCACCAGCACCCGGTCGCCGCGCGACAGCGTGTTGGTGACCGCCGCTTCCCAGGCGCCATGTCCGTTGGCAGCGTAAAGGAACGCCTTTCCCGTGGTGCCGAAGACCTTCGGCAGGTCGGCGAGCAGGCTGTCCGTCAGCCCGACCAGCGAGCCGGTGTAGATGTCGATTGCCGGGCGGTGCATGGCCCTGAGCACTTCGTCCGGCACGGTGGTCGGTCCGGGGATCATCAGGAATTCGCGGCCGCTGGCGAGCGTCATGGCAGGCTCCGGAGAGGTTGCGCGGCTGGGCAGCCCGGAATGTGAGGGCGAGCCCGCCGCGCTGGCGGGTGGGATCGATCCTTCCCGGCCGCGCATGACAGGTGCGGCCCGGCGAGGATCAGACCACGTTCTTTTCCAACACCGGGCGCCCTTGTGCAATCCGCTCGTGCGACAGCGCACCAAGATCGAGGCTGCGCCAGGCGCCATGGAGGATCAGTTCGGCAATGCCGCGGCCGACCGCCGGCGACTGCTGCAGCCCGTGGCCGGAAAAGCCTGTGGCAAGATAAAGGCCCGGATGGCCGTCGACCGTGCCGAGAATGGCGTTGTGATCGAACAGGTTCATGTCGTAGTGGCCGGCCCAGGCCTGTCCTGGCCGGATCGCCTCGAAGGCCGGAACGCGCGTAGCGAGCACCGGCCACAGGTACTCGTCGAAGAAATCGTGCTCGACGTCGAAGTCGCGGGTGTCCGGATCGCGCTCCTGTGGCGGGGCGGAGCCGCACAGGAAACCGGTGCCTTCGGGCCGGACATAGGTGCCGGTCGGGTCGATCATCAACGGACAGCCGGCAACGGGTTCGCGGCAGTCGAAGGTGAAGATCATCCGCTTGCGGCTTTCCACCGGCAGGTCAATGCCGAGCTGGCGGGAAAGGCGGGCAGCTCCTTCTGCCCCGGCGGCATTGACCAGCTGTCCGGCCGAGATGGTGCTGCCGTCCGACAGCTGCAGGCGGAACCCCTGGCCTTCGCGCGCAGCGTCCAGCACCTCGGCCGCCAGATAGGGCACGCCGAGCGCGCGTGCCTTCTTGCGGAAGGCCTGCATCAGGCCGTAGCCGTCGAACCAGCCTTCGCCTGTTCTGCCCCAGCAGCCGGCGGCGATGTCCTCGACATTGAGCCAGGGAAAGCGGGCGAGAAGCTCGTTCGGCTCCAGGAAGGCGATATCCGCGCCCATGCGGGTCTGCAGGGCGTGGTTTTCCTCCAGGATATGCCGCTTGTCGGCGGTCGCCAGGAACAGGTAGCCGCCTTCGTGCAGATCGATTGCAGGCCGCTCGTCGCCGACGGCCAGCCGGGTGCCGATCTCGCGCAGGAACTCGATGCCGTAGAGCGAGATGGCGATATTGGTCGGCTCGGAAAACTGCTGGCGGATCGAGGCCGCCGACAGCGCCGAGGCGCAGGTCCGGTAGGACGGATCCTTCTCGATGACGACGACCCGGCCAGTGAAGTCCGGGTCCATGGCAAGGTGGCAGGCGATGGAGGAACCCATCACCGCACCGCCGACGATCGCGACGTCGAAAGTCTCAGCGCTCACGTCGATGCCCGTCCTGTGGCAAGCGGTTGGCTCTAAAAAGAGGGCGGGAGCCATCGGCCCCCGCCCTTTTTGGACTGATCAGAAGAACGCCTGCAGGCCGGTCTGGGCGCGGCCGAGGATCAGGGCATGGACGTCATGCGTGCCCTCGTAGGTGTTCACCGTCTCCAGGTTCTGGGCGTGCCGCATGACGTGGTACTCCTCCTGGATGCCGTTGCCGCCGTGCATGTCGCGGGCCTGGCGGGCGATGTCCAGCGCCTTGCCGCAATTGTTGCGCTTGACGATGGAGATCATCTCCGGCGCGACGCGGCCCTCGTCGAACAGGCGGCCGACGCGCAGGGAGGCCTGAAGGCCGAGCGCGATCTCGGTCTGCATGTCGGCGAGCTTCTTCTGGAAGAGCTGGGTCTGGGCCAGCGGCTTGTTGAACTGCTTGCGCTCCAGGCCGTAGTTGCGGGCCCGGTGCCAGCAGTCCTCGGCCGCACCCAGCGCGCCCCAGGAAATGCCGTAGCGCGCGCGGTTGAGGCAGCCGAACGGGCCCTTCAGGCCGGCGACGTTCGGCAGCAGCGCGTCCTCGCCGACCTCGACATTGTCCATGACGATCTCGCCGGTGATCGAGGCGCGCAAGGACAGCTTGCCGCCGATCTTCGGCGCGGACAGGCCCTTCATGCCCTTGTCGAGAACGAAGCCGCGGATTGCCCCGTCATGGGCGTCGGACTTGGCCCACACGACGAAGACGTCGGCGATCGGGGCGTTGGAGATCCACATCTTGGAGCCCTTCAGCCGGTAGCCGCCGTCGATCTTCTCGGCGCGAGTGCGCATGCCGGCCGGATCGGAACCGGCATCCGGCTCGGTCAGGCCGAAGCAGCCGACGAATTCGCCGCTGGCGAGCTTCGGCAGGTACTTCTTGCGCTGCTCCTCGCTGCCATAGGCGTAGATCGGGTACATCACCAGCGAGGACTGGACCGAGTTCATCGAGCGGTAGCCGCTATCGACCCGCTCGATCTCGCGTGCCACCAGGCCGTAGGCGACATAGGAAGCGTTGGCGCAGCCATATTCTTCCGGCAGGGTGATGCCGAGCAGGCCGAGCTCGCCCATCTCGTTGAAGATCTCGCGGTCGGTCTTCTCCTGCGAGTAGGCCTCCAGCACGCGCGGCATCAGCTTGTCCTGCGCATAGGCGCGGGCCGTCTCCATGATCAGGATCTCGTCCTCGTTCAGCTGGTCGCGCAGCAGGAACGGGTCTTCCCAGGCGAAGCGGCCGCCGCCGGTCGGGTCGGACTTGTGAACGGATGCGTGTGCGGTCATGGGTCTGGTCTCCTCCGGTCCGCCTGCGGTCCGTACCGCCGGCGGAGAGCGTCTTGTCGTCGGGGGCCGGCACCGGTTTGCGGCGACCGGACCCCAGGAAAGGGGTGAATGTCAGGGCGCGAGTGTCCGGTCTGTCGCTGCCGGCGAAAAGTGATATGTTGTCCCAAGTTCATGAGCGAATGGAATAGGGTTTGAAACGAGGCTTCGTTCCACATGCCGACAGCCTGATCGCATTCGAGTGCGCGGCGCGGCACGGCAGCTTCACCCGCGCGGCGGAGGAGCTGCATCTCACCCAGGGTGCGGTCTCCAAGCAGGTGCGCCATCTGGAGGCCCGGCTGGGCGTCGAGCTGTTCAAGCGCGTGCGCCAGCGTATCGTGCTGACCGATGCCGGCCGGCTCTATCTCCACGACGTGCGCGGCGCGCTGGAAAGCCTGACCGCCGCCACACGGCAGGTCATGTCCTTTGCCGGCAACGAGGACGTGCTGAACCTCGCCACCCTGCCCTCCTTCGGCACCCGCTGGCTGGCGCCGCGCCTTGCCGGTTTCATCGCGGCTCACCCTACCGCCAGCCTCAACGTGACGGTGCGGCTGCGGCCCTTCGACTTCGCCAAGGAGCCGTTCGACGTGGCGATCCATTACGGCGATCCGGTCTGGGCGGGGGCGGTCGCCGAACCGCTGTTCCGCGAGGATGTGATCGCGGTCGCCTCGCCGGCCTTCCGGGCGCGCCATCGCATCCGCCGGCCGCAGGACCTTGCCCCGCTCCTTCGCCTGCACCAGTCGACGCGTCCGCTCGCCTGGCGGCAGTGGTTCGAATGCGCCGGAGTTGAAACGGAGCTTGCCTTCCAGGGGCCGCGCTTCGAACAGTTCGTGATGATGGCGGAAGCCGCCGCCAACGATCTCGGCGCAGCGCTTGTTCCGCGCTTCTTCGTTGCCGAGGAGCTGGCGTCCGGGCGGTTGGTCCAGCTGTTCGACACGGTGTTGCGGCTGCCGTCCGCCTATCACCTCGTCTACCCGGAAGACCGCTCGTTGCGGCCCGTTGCCGCCCGCTTCCGCGACTGGCTGATGGGGGAGGTCGCGGCCGCCGGCGGCGGCGACAGGCCGGTGTTGCCGGGCTGAAGAGCCGGTGCGCGTCAGGCGGTGCGCCGGCCCATGTCGTTTGCCATGAGGCGCGCAAAGCCTGCGGATGTCGGGGCTACGAGGAAGCCACTACGCCAAATTTCGTATTTGCATAGTGCGCGAATCCTGTTGGTATCAGGCTGTCTTCGTCAAGGAGATGCGGCGGTCCTGGCCGTGGGGTTCCCCCCTCCCTCCTCACGGTCAGGACCATTTTTCCTGCCGCTTCGGACCAGCTCTTCCACGCTTTGCCGGACTGTACCGCGCGGCCTCAGCCGCAGGACGCCTCGGCTCGCCCGGCGACCGTCACCCGCACCCGCGTCACCCCCTTGTTGATGAACTTCAGCTCGCGCGCCGCGCGCCGCGAAACGTCGATCACCCGGCCGCGCACAAAGGGCCCGCGGTCGACGATGGTCAGGGTCACCTTGCGGCCGTTCGACAGGTTTTCCACCTGCACCCGGGTGCCGAAGGGCAGCTTGCGATGGGCCGCCGTCAGGGCTTCCGGGTTGGCGCGCGTGCCGCTGGCGGTTCGTCCTGTCAGCTCGTACCAGGAGGCCCGGCCGCATTCGGCGACCGCTGGCGAGGCACCCAGACCGGCGCAGGCGAGCGCGACTAGAAGATGGGTCCGAGGCTTGCGAATCATTTCCGGCGGTCCATATTTCAACCTTGAAGTTTTTACGGGGGCTCAAGGCCTCCAGACAGTTTTTCAACGAGTATGTTCGGCAATGGCCATTTTTCGTGACTTTGTTGTGGCAAGCACCGACAATTGGACGCATTGCCGTTACGGATTCTGCGATGGCGGAGCAACGGCGTGGGGGCGGACCGGATGACGGCAGGCGACGCGGCACGACCGGGGATGACATGGCCGATGGAGGGGCTGCATGCTGCGATCATCGCCGCGTCCAAGGATCCCATCTATTTCTGCACTCCCGACTACATCATCCGCGAGGCCAACGAGCCTTACGTCGCGATCGGCGGCCTGACCCGCGAACAGGCCATCGGCCGCACGGTGCAGGAGGTCGCAGGCCCGGGCGCCTTCCCCCGTCGCGCCCCCTATCTCGAGTCGGCTCTGTCCGGCCGCGTTGCCGTGCTGCAGGACTGGGTGATGGTGCCCGGCCAGGGCCGCCGCTTCTTCGATGTGCGCTATCAGCCGGTGCACGATGCGGCGGGACGGCTGCTTGGCGTTGCCGCCTATGGCCGCGACATCACCGACCTGAAGATGGCCGAGCAGGTCCTGCGCCTCTACGAAAGCGCGGTCACGCAGATGTCGGACCGCCTGTCGGTGGTCGACCGCAACTACCGCTACATCCTCACCAACGAGAGCAATGCGCGCTGGCATGGCTCCACCGCGGAGAGCTTCCGCGGCCGCTCGGTCGTCGAGGTCGTTGGCGAGGAGCGTTTCGCCGCGGAGATTCAGCCCTGGCTCGACCGCTGTCTTGCTGGCGAGACGGTGGAATACGACTTTCAGGACTTGGCTCCGGACGGCGCGCCGGTCGTCATGGATGCGCGTCTTCAGCCTTTCCGCAACGGCGACGGCGAGATCGAGGCGGCCGTCGTCACCCTGCGCGACGTCACCGAGACCCGCCGCCTGTCGGAGCGGCTCGAACGTCTGGCGCTGCAGGACGATCTCACCGGGATCGCCAATCGCCGGTCCTTCGAGACCGGACTGGAGCGACGGGTCGCGGCCTATCGCAAGGGCGGCGACGGGTTCAGCGTCGTGTTCATCGACCTCGACGGGTTCAAGCTGGTCAACGATACCGCCGGCCATGGTGCCGGCGACCGGTTCCTGCAGGATATCGCCCGGCTGCTGCGCCAGTCGGCCGGCGAAGGGGTCGAGGTTGCCCGCATCGGCGGCGACGAGTTCGGTCTGATCATCGACACGGGCGAGACGGTCGCCGCCCATGCGATCTGCAGCCGCCTCCTGTCCGCCTTCGAGGGCTATCGGCTTGCCTGGGAAGACATGCAGTTTCGCAGCAGCGCCAGCATCGGCATCGCCTCTGTCGAGTCGGAAGACGACGACGCCACGCGCCAGGCCGTAACCGTCGGCCGAGTGCTGCAATGGGCGGACTTTGCCTGCATGCAGGCCAAGGCGGCCGGCGGCCACCGCATTGTCGCGCATGACCGGGCGGAGAAGACCGGCGACGACCGCAAGGTGGAGATCCATCATCTCCTCGCGGTGGAGCGGGCGATTGCCGAGAACGGTTTCCTGCTGCACGCCATGACGATCGTCGATCTGGCCAGCGGCGCGCCGGCGATGCAGGAGGTGCTGCCGCGGGTCGCCACCGGCAATGGCGACCTGCACGGCCCCTCGATGATCCGCGCCACCGCCGAGCGCCACGGATTGATGCGGGCCGTGGACCGGCTGGTGCTCAATGCAGTGCTTGCCCGTCTGGAGGCGGGTGATACGGACGGGCTTCCCATCGCTGTCGATCTGTCGGCGGAAACGCTGCACAGTCCGGTCTTCGCCTGTCAGATCATCGGCCGGCTGGAGCGCGCGCCGGGGGTGTCGCAATCCCTGGTATTCGAGGTTTCGGAAGCGGCGCTTGCGCGCATGAAGCCGGAGGCGTGGAACCTGATGGCAGACCTGAGGGCCATCGGCTGCCGTATCGCGCTGGACCATTTCGGCCGCGGCGTTGCCGGGTTCACCCAGCTGCGTGCCAATGCGTTCGACCTGATCAAGATCGACCGGCTGCTGACCGCCGGGCTTGCCGGCGACCCGGTCAAGCGCGCTGCCGTCTCGGGGGTCGTCGGCCTGGCGGAGGCGCTGAGCCTGCCGACGGTCGCCGAATACGTCAACGAACCGCTGCACCTCGACATTCTGAAGGGGCTCGGCGTTACCTATGCGCAGGGCCGGGCAGTCTCGCGGCCCGCGGCCTGGTCCTGATCCCTCATCACACCGGCCCGCCCTCCTCGAAGGTCTCGCCGGGGAACCGCGCCTGCGCCCTGGCCAGCAGCACCGCGCGCGCCTCTCCCTCAAGGGCGGAAAGCCGCGCCCGCCACACCGTCTTCAGCCAGCGTTTCGGCAAGCTGCCGGCCCCCGGCATCGCGTCGATCCGCTCCTGTACCGAACCGAGCCAGCCGGCTGCCTCCCCGCGCCGCCGGAGGCGCAGAAGCGCCTGTGCGACCGCAAGTCCGTAGCCCGGGTTGAGGCGCGCGTAAGGGTCGGCAAGGGCGCTGGCGACCGCCTCTGCCACGGCCGTTTCCGTTCCTGCGCCCTGTTCCGCGGTCTCGGCCATCGATGCGGCAAAGTCCGCGAAACGGGCAAGATCGGTGGGGGCATCGTCTGCGATCAGCCCGCGTTCGGCGCAAAGCGCGGCGAGATCGCGGGTGAAGCCTGCAATCAGCTTGCGGGCGATGTTCAGCGTGTAGAGATGGTCGTGACTGGCGTGGGACGAGGCGAGCGTGAGCACGCGCACCCGCTCCGGCAGGTCGCGGCTGCTCAGCGCCACCGCACCGGCCGTATCCGTCGCATCGAAAATGCCGAAGACCAGCGTCAGCTCGGGGCCTGCCCCGGCGCATTGCAGGTGCTCGGCCATGTCGGGCGCGTTCGCCATGGCCGGATGCCGCACGGCGCCGCTTTGGCTGCCCGGCCGGCCGAGCACCAGTTCGGGCCCGAAGGCGAAGGCCCGCCCATCGCCGCGTCGCAGCGCCGCGGCAACCGCGCCATAGGCTCCTTTCGAGGCGCCGTAATGGATGATCCGTGCCGCGCCCGAGGCTTTTGCGGCCTGATCGATCGCACGGTCCATGGCCGCCTCGCAGCCGAGATACCAGACGGGATCGGGGCAGTTGAGAAACAGGCAGGCATGGCGGGTGTTGGCGAACAGCCGCTCGAGGCCGAAGCGGCCCGCCGGCACGCGCACCTGCGAATAGACCACCGCAAGGCAGTCGTTGCCGCCGTTCGGCGCCGGGAGATAGCGCCAGACGAGGCCGCTTTGCGCATCGAACCCGTCCTGGCCGGGCGGGATGGTCTCGTCCATCGCTGCCTCAGATCTCCGGACCGATCCAGAAGTCGGCCTTGGTCGCCTTGCGCGGCTTTCGCGCCTCGGCGATATGCGCGGTGCGCGGATCGAGCGTGGCGAAGGCCTCGTACTGGGTCAGGAACACCTTGCCGTTGAGGTGGGTGAGGAAGTCGGTCCGTTGCAGCCGGTCCATCACCGGCCCCTTCACCTCCGACAGGTGGAAGCCGACCCCGGCGCCGGCGAGCCGGCGGCTGATCTCCTCCAGGCTTTCCAGCGCGGAGGCGTCGATCTCGTTGACCGCCGTGCACATCAGCACCACGTGCCGCAGCTGTGGCCGCTCGGCCACCAGCTCGGTCAGCCGGTCTTCCAGGAACCGGCTGTTGGCGAAGAACAGGCTCTCGTCGACCCGCAAGGTGAGCACGGTCTCGCCGGTGATCACCTTGTGCCGGTTGATGTTGCGGAAATGCTCGGTGCCCGGGACGATGCCGACGATGGCCATGTGCGGCCGGGCGCTGCGATAAAGATGCAGCGCCAGCGATACGCCGACGCCGACGGTCACGCCGGTCTCCACGCCGAGGGCGAGCGTTGCCAGGATGGTTGCCGCCATCGCCGCGAAGTCGCTGCGCGAATAGGCCCAGACCCGCCCGAGAGCCTTCAGGTCGACCAGCGACAGCACGGCGACGATGATCGTCGCCGCCAGTGTCGCCTGCGGCAGTTCGGAGATCAGCGGCGTCAGGAACAAGGTGGCCAGCGCGATGCCGATGGCGGTGAAGGCGCCGGCGGCCGGCGTTGCCGCGCCCGCATCGAAATTCACCACAGAACGGGCAAAGCCGCCGGTGACCGGATAGCCGCCGGAAATGCCGGAGGCGATATTGGCCGCACCGAGCCCGATCAGCTCCTGGTCCGGGACGATGCGCTGGCGCTTCTTGGCGGCCAGCGTCTGTGCGACGGACACCGATTCCACGAAGCCGATCACCGAGATCAGCAGCGCGGGCACCACCAGCTGGCCCCAAAGCTGCGGGTCGAGCGACGGCAGCGCGGGCGCCGGTAGGCCGGAGGGAATGTGCCCGACCAGCTTCACGCCCTTGTCGCCGAGAGAAAAGGCATGGGCCGCCAGCGTCGTCGCGGCCACCGCCGCCACCGGGCCGGACTTGGCGATGATGTCGGCAAGCCGGGGCCGCAGGCCCATCCGGATCAGCGCAGGCTTCAGCCCGCTGCGCACCCAGAACAGGAACAGCGTGACCGGCACGCCGACGGCCAGCGCATAGGGGTTCACATTGGCGAGATTGGCGGCGAGCCCGCCGACGATCTCCACCATCGTGCTGCCTGAGCCGCTGATGCCCAGGATGTGCTTGAGCTGTCCGGCGGCGATGATCAGCCCGCTCGCCGTGATGAAGCCGGAAATCACCGGGTGGCTCAGCAGATTGGCGAGGAAGCCGAGGCGGAACAGGCCCATGGCGATCAGCATCGCCCCGGACAGCATCGCCAGCACGATGGCCGCACCGAGATATTCGGCCGTGCCTTGCGCTGCGATCTCGCCCACCGCCGAGGCGGTCATCAAGGACACCACCGCCACCGGCCCGACCGCCAGCGCCCGGCTGGTTCCGAACAGCGCATAGGCAACGAGCGGCAGGATCGAGGCGTAAAGGCCCACTTCCGGCGGCAATCCAGCGAGCAGCGCGTAGGCGAGCGACTGCGGGATCAGCATGATCGTCACGATCAGCGCGGCGATCAGATCGTCAGTCGCCGTGTCGCGGTTATAGGCGCGTCCCCAGTCGAGGATCGGCAGGTAGGAGGCAAGGCGTGTCATGTCGAAGCCGGAACCGCGTGTCGCAACAGGAAAGCGCGCCGCCCGCTGGCGGGCGGCGCAACCATGAAACCCCGCTCGGCGAGCGGGCGAAAGGCGTTTGTCCGGCTGGCCGTGGGGCCGACCGCTGTCTCAGCCGGCCGACGTTTTAACCGGGAAGACCGTGATCGGCGATCTGGCGCAGGGCCGGGGCAAGACCGGACAGGTCGTAGCCGGCATCGCCGGCCATGCGCACCAGCTCGGCGGCATCGCGCTCGCCCGCCTGGGACAGGGCCCACAGGTTGATCGAGCGTGTGCCGGTACGGCAGAAGGCGAAGACCGGGCCGCTGGCCGCCTCGAGCACCTCGTGGAAGGCGCGGATCGTGTCGGGCGTGATGCCCTCGCGCCCCGTGACCGGCAGGGCCGTGTAGGCAAGGCCGGCCTCGGCGGCGGCGCGGGCGATCTCCGCCCCGTCCGGCTGGTCGGGGGCCTCGCCGTCGGGACGATTGTTGATGATCGCGACGAAGCCCGCGTCGCGGATCGCGGCGACATCCTCCGGCTGGATCTGGAACGATACGGTGAGGGTGTCGTCGACCCGGGCGCTTTGCATTCTTCCTGTCCTTACAATCCGTTGACCGGCACCTTGAGGAAGGTCCGGCCACTGTCATCCTTGGGCGGCAGTTTGCCGGCGCGCATGTTTACCTGTATCGAGGGAATGATCAATTTCGGCATGTCGAGCGTGGCATCGCGTGCCTGGCGCATCGCGACGAATTCCTCCTCGGTGACGCCGTCGCGCACATGGATGTTGTGCTTGCGCTCCTCGCCCACCGTGGTCTCCCAGCGGATCTCTCGGCCGTTCGGGCCATAGTCGTGGCACATGAACAGGCGCGTTTCCTCGGGCAGCGACAGCACCTTGCGGATCGAGTGGTAGAGCTCGTGCGCATCGCCGCCTGGAAAGTCGGCCCGCGCCGTGCCGCCGTCGGGCATGAACAGCGTGTCGCCGACAAAGGCAGCATTGCCCATCACATGGGTCATGCAGGCCGGGGTGTGGCCGGGTGTGTGCATGGCAAAGCAGGTCATGCCGCCGACCGTGTAGGTGTCGCCGTCGCGGAACAGATGGTCGAACTGCGAGCCGTCGCGCTGGAACTCGGTGCCCTCGTTGAACACCTTGCCGAACGTGTCCTGCACGAGCCTGATGTTCTCGCCGATGCCGATGCGCCCGCCCAGCTTCTCCTGGATATAGGGCGCGCCCGACAGGTGGTCGGCATGGACGTGGGTCTCGATCAGCCAGTCGACCGTCAGCCCGTTTTCGCGGACGAAGTCGATGATCCGGTCTGCGGATTCATAGGAGATGCGGCCTGCCGCATAGTCGATGTCCATCACGCTGTCGACGACGGCGCAGGCCTTGGACCCCGGGTCCTGGACCACATAGGAGATCGTGTTGGTCTGCGGGTCGAAGAAGGCGGTGACCTCGGGGCGGGTCGCCGGGTCGAGCGGATAGGTCGTCTCGGTCATGTGTCGTGCTCCATCGGTCGCGGATCGTTCCTGACGGGAGAGGAAAACAGGGTGGTTCAGGCCGGCAGCGGCGTGTGGGTGCGGCGGGCCTCGAAAAGGCGCACGGCGCCGATTGCCGCCACCAGGGCGCCGGCGAAGGCGAAGGGCTCGATCCTGCCGAGGCCGAGCGCCGGCATCACGCCGCCCGGGCAGAAGCCGGCGATGCCCCAGCCGATGCCGAACAGGGCCGCGCCGCCCAGAAGCCGGGCGTCGAGCGTGGTGCGGAGCGGCAATGCGAAGGCGGATGCCAGCACCGGCGCCGGACGGGTGAGGACCAGCCGGTAGCCGAGCATGGTGACCACCAGCGCGCCGCCCATCACGAAGGCCAGCGAAGGATCCCAGCTGCCGGCGAAGTCGAAGAAGTTCAGGACCTTGGCCGGGTTGGCCATGCCGGACAGCAGGAGCCCGGTACCGAAGACGAGGCCGATGAGGAAAGCGGAAACGATGCGGATCATCGGTCAGGCTCCGAACACGTGGCGGACGAGAAAGACGGTGATGGCGGTGGTCGCCATGAAGGTCAGAGTGGCGGCGATCGAGCGCACCGAGAAGCGCGCCATGCCGCATACGCCATGGCCGGACGGGCAGCCGTTGGCATAGGACACGCCGACGCCGGCAATCAGGCCGCCGGCCACCAGCATCGGCAGCGACACGGGCACCTCGATCTCCGGCAGGCTGCCGGTGGCGGCGAAAAGGACCAGCGGCGAGGCGATCATGCCTGCAAGAAACGCCAGGCGCCAGCCGCGCTCGCCGAGCGCCGCCATGCCGCCGGCATAGGGCGGAAGCAGCCCGCCGATCATGCCGCTGATGCCCGCGATGCGTCCCAGCAGCGCCATGGTCAGCACGGCGGCGAGGCCGATCAGCATGCCGCCCAGGGCCGAGGTAAGGGGAGTGAACTCGCTCATGTCGACGTCTCGCCAAACGGTGATTTTCAGGATCTTCCGAGGATGTGAGTCGCGACTTCTGTCAATGGCACTTTGGCACAGTTGCACTCACTCACCCATACGGGCTTCCTCGGATTGAAAATATATGCGAGCCAAATAAATTAGCAAGCATGAATATTCAAGATATGGAAAGTAAGGCTGACGAGGCCGCTGCCTTGCTCGCCTCCATGGCCAACAGCCGCCGGCTTCTGGTCTTGTGCCACCTCGTGCGCGGGGAATACAGCGTCGGCGCGCTGGCCGAACGGGTCGGCCTCAGCCAGTCGGCCCTGTCGCAACACCTTGCGAAGATGCGGGTTCAGGGCCTGGTCGAGGCCCGGCGCGAGGGCCAGACGGTCTATTACCGTCTGGCCGGCCAGGAGGTCCTGGCCGTGCTCGAGGCGCTTTACGGCATCTATTGCGGTGTGGACGCGGCACCCGAAGACGGTTCCGGCGGCGCCTGACCCGGGCGCGGCAGGTCCACGGCCTCGCCGCCCAGTGCCACCGTCGAACCGTCGCTGCGCATCTTCAGCACGACCCCCGGCAGCCCGTTCAGCGGGTTCTCGTCCGCCTGCGGCAGGTCGCGGTCGGCGCGCGGCGCCGACAGCTCGTTGAGCGGGCGCAGGATGCGTTCGTGGATCAGCGAGCCGACCCGCAGCGGCAGCCTTTCGCCGGTCTCCGTCACGATCTCGAAGCGCGTCTGCCAAAGCCGCAGGACCCAGCGCCCGCCATCCGCGCTTCCCTCCGTGCCGCTGGCCTCCTCGTCCTCGTCGCGCCGCACCAGCACCAGGTCGGCGCCGCGTCCGTTCTGGATGCGCGGCAGCGCGGGCAGGTCTTCCGGTGCGGTCTGCCCGGTCAGGAAGCCGGCAAAGGTGGTGAGCGACCAGCCCGGCGCGGGCCGGTAGCCGTCCTGCGCCAGCGCTTCGGCCAGCGCCTCAGGATCGCCGCTCCATTGCAGGATCAGCGGTTCCTCGCGCTCGCCGCTCAGTTCGATCCGGTGTGCCGGGATCTTTTCCCAGCCTCCGGACAGCCACTCCTGGCTTGTCAGGGTCTCGACCGGCTTGGTCGGGCGGTACATTTCCCGTGCCCGGTCGAAATCGCGCGAGACATGGACGCCGCCGACCACCGCCAGCGTCACGACGGTCAGGGCCGCCAGCGACCAGCGGCCGATCTTCTCGTTGTGCACCGATCCGAAGACGAAGGCGAAGGTCGCGACCATCGCCGTGCCGAAGGTGATGCCGCCGACCACGTCGCTCATCCAGTGGGCGCCGAGATAGATCCGCGAGAAGGCGACCGCGCCGATCAGCGGCACGGCCAGCGAGAAGATGCCGGCCTTGATCAGGGGCGAGCGGTCATGGGCGACCAGCACCGCGATGATGCCGAACAGCACCGCCGTCAGCGTCGCGTGACCGGAGGGGAAGGACAGCGCGTCGGCGCCGGTATAGATCTCGATCGGCCGTTCGCGCTGGAACAGCATCTTGAACAGCGGCACGAAAACCGCCGCGCTGGCGATCGCGATCATCAGGCCGGTGGCCCGTCGCCAGGCCTTGCGTGCGAATAGATAGGCGATGACCACCGCTGCCACGGCCGCGATCACCACCCCGTCGCCGAGCATGGTGATGAAGGTCATGATGTCGTCGCCGACTGGCGTGCGCAGGTCCTGGAACAGGTTGCGGATCGATATGTCGGCGCGGTTCAACCCGTTGTCGGGCGAGATTGCCGCCGCCAGCGCCACGAACAGCGGCACGGTGACGATCAGCAGCAGCGCCGAGACGATCATGCCGGCCGAGCGCGGATGCGCCGGATCCAGCATCTGCGCGAGCCAGAGGCTGAAGCGGTCGCGCCGCGAGCCCAGCCATTCGACCACCTTCAGCCGGCTGCCGGCATAGAGCGGCAGCACGATCAGGATCAGCCAGCGGGCGATCATCACCGCGACGAACAGCAGCACCAGGAGCACGCCGAGCACGGTCGCAAGCCGACCGCTGATCTCGCCCAGCGCGCTGAAGGCGGTGCCGGCGATGACGCCGGGGCCCAGATGCACGATGGCCCAGACGATGGCCGAGGTGACGTTGATGAAGGTGAAGCGGCCGACCGGCATGCCGACCATGCCGGCAATCCCCGGCACGATGGCCTTCACGCCCGGCACGAAGCGGCCGATGAACACGCTCTTGCCGCCATGCAGCAGGAAATAGGCCTCTCCCCGCTCCACCAGCGTCCGGTAGCGGTTGAACGGCCAGACCGACTTGATCCGGTGCTTGTAGACATGTCCGACCCAGTAGGAGATCGCGTCGCCCGCAATGGCGCCGAGCGTCGTCCAGAGCAGGATCGGCCAGGGATCGAGCTTGCCGAGCCCGACCAGCGTTCCCGCGCCCACCAGAACCACGGTCGAGGGCACGAACATGCCGATGATGAACAGCGCCTCGCCCATGGCGATCGTGAACACGACCACGTTGGCAAGAAGCGGATTCTCGCCGATGAAGGCGACAAGCTGATTGAGAAGGTCGGTCACGAGACGCGGCCCGGCATGAACTGTTTCCTGGCTGGCGCGGGCGGAATTCCCCGGCGCGGCCCGCTACATGTACGTCCTGCGGCCGGGTTCGCCAATCCTCGGAAGGAGCATTTTTCCCGTTCCGCTCCGCAGCTTGGCGCACAGCATATGACAGGCGCCATCCCTGCGACTATATGAGGCGCCCGTTCGCCGCGTGCCGGGACGGACCGCCGGCCATTGCATCGCGGCGGCATGCGCGGCACCTTGATGGCCGCATGCGGCACGCGCCCGGCGGCATGACAGCAGGAGAGCAGCGCCCGTGTTCCAGTCGGCTTCCCTTCCCCTCGATCTCTCCCGAACCGATTTCGACGCGCTCGAGCCGAAGCTTCGCACCGAACTTCTGGCCGCCCAGCGCGAGGTGATCGAGAAGAAGCCCTTCTCCGTGCTGGTGGTGATCGCCGGCGTCGACGGCGCCGGCAAGAACGACGCCATCGCCCGCCTGCACGAATGGCTCGACGTGCGCTACGTCACCTGCAACGCCTATGACGAGGAGACCGAAGAGGAGCGCGGCCGCCCGGACCTGTGGCGCTACTGGCGCGACCTGCCGGCGCTGGGCGAGACCTCCGTCGTCGTCTCCTCCTGGTACAACGAACCGCTGCGCTGCTTCGTGCAGGGCGAGATCGGCGAGGCTGAGTTCGAGCGGCGGCTCGCCCGGATCAACCGGTTCGAGGGACTGCTGGCCAGCGAGAACGTGCTGGTGCTGAAATTCTGGTTCTCGCTCACCGCGGAGGCGCAAAAGCGCCGGCTCAAGGGGCTGGGCCGCAAGGACCGGGCCCGCCGCATCCTGGCCGAATGGGCCGATATCGCCCATGCCAGCGGCGCCCAGGCCGCGTTCGAGCGTGCCGCCCTTGCCACCTCCACTCCGGCCGCGCCGTGGATCGTCATTCCCAGCGACGATGCGCGGGCCCGCGATCTTGCGCTCGGCCGGTGCGTCGAGATGGCGATCCGCCGCCGGCTGGAGGCGGCGCCGAGCGATCCGCTGGCCCTGCCCGCCGTCGTCGCCCGGATCGAGCGGCGCAGCGCGGTCGAGGCGGTCGACCTGTCCTCGCGCCTGTCGAAGCACCGCTATCGCACCGAACTCGACCGCCTGCAGGGCGAGCTGGCCCGCCTCGTCGACCGCAAGGCATTCCGCGACCGCTCGCTGGTCGTCGCCTTCGAGGGCAACGATGCCGCCGGCAAGGGCGGCGCGATCCGCCGGGTGATTCGCCCGCTCGATCCGCGCCGCTACCGCGTCCACCGGATCGCCGCGCCCAGCGAGGAGGAGCACGCCCATCCCTGGCTGTGGCGGTTCTGGAACCGGCTGCCGCGCCGAGGCCACGCGGCGATCTTCGACCGTTCCTGGTACGGGCGGGTGCTGGTGGAGCGGGTCGAGGGCTTCTGCAGCGAGGCCGAGTGGGCGCGCGCCTACAACGAAATCAACGAGTTCGAGGCCGAGCTCACCGACGCCGGGGCCATTGTCGTCAAGTTCTGGCTGGCGATCAGCCGGCAGGAGCAGCTTGCCCGCTTCAAGGAGCGGGAGGAGACACCCTACAAGCAGTTCAAGATCACCGACGAGGACTGGCGCAACCGGCTGAAATGGGACCAGTACGCTGAGGCGGCCGGCGACATGGTCGACCGGACCTCGACCAGTTTCGCGCCCTGGCATCTCGTCGCCGCCGAAGACAAGCGCTTCGCCCGGGTCGAGGTGCTGCGCCATCTGGTCGGGCGGCTGGAGGACTCGCTGTAGGGCGCGCGCTCATTCCACGCCGGAGGTGAAGCTCCGGCGAAACGCCCGCGGCGACAGGCCGGCCGCGGCGGAAAACACCCGGGAGAAATGCCCCGGATCGGCAAAACCCAGCCGATAGGCGATGTCGGCGATCGCACCCTGCGTGTAGGCCAGAAGCCGCCGCGCCTCCAGCATCTGGCGTTCGCGCAGCACCGCGGAGGCCGGCTGCCCGAGCGCCTGCCGGCAGGCGCGGGTCAGGTGCGGCGTGGTCACCGCGAGCGCTGCCGCATAGGGCTCCAGGGCGTGCCACTCCCGGTAATGCGCGTCGACCAGCGCCTGGAAACGCGCGGCGAGCCGGATGGCGGCACTGCCCGCCCCGGCCCGCGGCTCGGCCTGCGGATCGGCCTCCAGCAGCCTCAGCGCCCAGATGAAGGTCAGCGTCGCCAGCGCGGCCAGCGCCTCGCCGCGATTCGCCCGGCGGCCCTGCTGCTCGGCCAGAAGCGCCTCCAGCTCGGGCGGTGCGGTGCGGGCCTGGCCGATGCGAACGCCCAGCAGGTGCCCTTGCGGGTCGATGCGTGCGCGGATCGGTTCGAACACCGCAACCGGCAGGGTCAGCACCGTGCCGGCGCTGCCCGGCAGGAAACGGAACCCGTGTGCGACGCCCGCCGGCATGTTCAGGAAACTGGCCGCCCCGAGCGTGCTCTCGCCCTCCTCGCCGATCAGCACCCCGCCGCCGCGCTCGATCCAGAACAACTGGTGCAGAGAGGGGTGCCGATGCCGCGCGATGCGCCAGCGGCGCGGCCCGCTGCGCACCGAAAGATGTTCGATATGCAGCGTATCTGGGAGGCCGGATCCTTCCGGTTCCCCATAAAGTTCATAGTCGGGCAGAGACGGCAATGTTCGATTCATCCCTGTATTTGACCGAATTCTGCATTCCCTTGTCCAGCGCTTCGCGCCCATTCTCGACACAAAGGCACGCCGTTTCGCAGGCCGATCTCGTCGAGGACCCTTGCGCATGACCCCCGCTTTCTCCGGCCAGAAGCCTGTCGATGTCCCTGCCCGCACCGGTGTGGTCATCGTCGGCGGCGGACCTTCCGGCCTGCTGCTGTCCCAGCTGCTGCACCTTGCCGGCGTTGACAACGTGGTTCTGGAGCGCCGCTCGCGCGCCTATGTGCTCTCGCGCATCCGCGCCGGCGTCCTGGAACAGGGCACGGTCGATTTGCTGCGCAAGGCCGGTGTCGGCGCCCGCATGGACCGCGAGGGGCTGGTGCACGACGGCGTCGAGATCGCTTTCCACGACCGACGCCTGCGCATCGATCTCGCCGATCTGACCGGCGGGCGTACCGTCATGGTCTACGGTCAGACCGAGGTGACGGCGGATCTGTACGCCGCGCGCGATGCCATGGGCGGCGCGGTGGTGCACGAGGCGGAGGACGTTGCCCTGCACGATCTGGAAGGCACGCAGCCCTTTGTGACCTTCCGCCTCGGCGAGACTGTCCACCGTATCGATTGCGATTTCGTCGCCGGTTGCGACGGCTTCCACGGCGTCTCGCGCCAGTCTATCCCCGCCGACCGGCTGCGGCAGTTCGAGATGGTCTATCCGTTCGGCTGGCTCGGCCTGCTCGCCGACGTGCCGCCGGTGCATGAGGAGCTGATCTATGCCGGCCACGAGCGCGGCTTCGCGCTCTGCTCCATGCGCTCGCCGACCCGCAGCCGCTACTACGTCCAGTGCGGGCTGGACGAGCGGGTCGAAGACTGGTCCGACGACCGCTTCTGGGATGCGCTGGCAGCGCATCTGCCGGCCGATATCGCGGCCCGGCTGGTCACCGGACCGTCCATCGAGAAAAGCATCGCGCCCTTGCGCTCCTTCGTTGCCGAGCCGATGCGCTTCGGCCGGCTGTTCCTTGCCGGAGATGCCGCCCATATCGTGCCGCCGACCGGCGCCAAGGGGCTGAACCTCGCCGCGTCCGACATCCACTACCTGTCGGAAGCGCTGATCGCCCACTACCGGCAGGGCAATGAGGGCGGCCTTGTCGCCTATTCTGACCGGGCGCTTGCAAGGGTCTGGAAAGCCGAGCGTTTTTCCTGGTGGATGACGACGACCCTGCACCGCTTTCCGGACAAGGGCGAGTTCGGCGCACGCATGCAGCAGGCGGAGTTCGACTATCTCGCCTCCTCCCGCGCGGCGCAGACGACGCTCGCCGAAAACTACGTCGGCCTGCCCTACTGACGCCTTGCCGCTTTCGGTTGCCGGCTCTTTTTTCCGCCCCCGCCGCCCGGTTTGACTAGGGTCAAGGCGGCGCAGGCCCGAAGCCGCAGGATGGTCTTGCAAGAGATCCGCCTTGCGAGCGGATGGCGGCTGAGGAGGCGGGCGTGACGGACGGCAAGCGACAGGCAGCAGAGGCGAGCGGCAACACCAGCGCACCGGACGGCGCGTCTGTCCCCGCACCCGAGGCCGACGGCGCGATCGGTGACGGCATGGCCGAAGGGCTCTCCCTGGAGCGGGTCGCGGCCGTGCAGGGACGCGAGCTTGCGGCCGTTCAGGACATCTCCGGACACGACGGAAACGGCGGCGCCGAGGGCCTTGCCGCGATCCTCGACGGGGCCTCGCCGGACGATGCCGGCCTGATGCGGAGGGCGCTCGGATTGCCCAAGCCGCCGGGCACGCCGCGCCGGACCAGCAACGAACTTGCCCCCGACTGGCGCGAGGGAGGCTATCCTTACCGCTTCAAGATGCTGCGCCGCGACTACGAGCGCGAGAAGTTCGTCCTGCAGACCGAACTGCTCAAGCTGCAATCCTGGGTCAAGGATGCCGGCCAGCGGGTGGTGATCCTGTTCGAGGGGCGCGACGCGGCAGGAAAGGGCGGCACGATCAAGCGCTTCATGGAGCACCTGAACCCGCGCGGCGCCCGGGTGGTGGCCCTGGAGAAGCCGGACGAGGTGGAGCGTGGGCAATGGTATTTTCAACGTTACGTCAAGCACTTGCCGACGCTCGGCGAGATCGTTCTGTTCGACCGGAGCTGGTATAACCGGGCCGGCGTCGAGCGGGTCATGGGCTTTTGCAACGAGGAGGAATACCGCGAGTTCCTCCGCCAGGTGCCGGAGTTCGAGCGCAATCTGGTGCGCAGCGGAACCCATCTGATCAAGTTCTGGTTTTCCGTCAGCCGCAAGGAACAGAACCGCCGGTTCCGCGAACGCAACGTCCATCCGCTCAAGCAGTGGAAACTGTCCCCGGTCGACCTCGCCTCGCGCGACAAGTGGGACGACTATACCCGGGCCAAGGAAGCGATGTTCTTCCACACCGACACGGCGGATTCGCCCTGGACGGTGATCAAGTCGGACGACAAGAAGCGGGCCCGGCTGAACGCCATGCGCTACGTGCTGCAGTCGATGCCCTACAAGGACAAGGACGCCAAGCGCATCGGCCGGGTCGACGACCTGCTGGTCGGACGCGCCACGGTTCTTTCCGAGCGCGGCGAATACGATCCGCGGCACGGCTGGGACGCCCCGGAAACCGGTGAGGGGCTGCGCTGAGGCGGAGCTGCCAGCTTCCGCAGGCGGCAAGCATGCAACGGACGCGCTTGAAACGGGCGCGGTTGGGACCGAAACTGCGGCGAGCCCGCAACGGACCCCGCCCCTGATTCCCGGAAAAAGCCGCCCATGTCCTTCGATCTTCTCGTCAAGAACGCCAAGCTGCCCGACGGGCGCGAACGCATCGACATCGCCTGCCGGGACGGCCGCATCGTTGCCGTGGAGCCCGGCATCTCCGGCGAGGCGGGCCGCGTCATCGAGGCCGGCGGCCGGCTCGTCTCCCCGCCCTTCGTCGACAGCCATTTCCACATGGACGCGACGCTGTCGCTCGGCCTGCCGCGCATGAACGAGAGCGGTACCTTGCTGGAAGGCATCGCCCTGTGGGGCGAGCTGAAGCCGCTGCTCACCGTCGAGGCGGTGGTCGAGCGGGCGCTGCGCTACTGCGATCTTGCTGTTTCGCAAGGGCTTCTGGCGATCCGCAGCCATGTCGACGTCTGCGACGACAAGCTGACCGGCGTCGAGGCGCTGCTCGAGGTCCGCGAGAAGGTCGCGCCCTATATCGACCTGCAGCTCGTCGCCTTTCCGCAGGACGGGCTCTACCGCTCGCCGACAGCGGAACGCAATCTTGTCCGCGCGCTCGACATGGGCGTCGACGTGGTCGGCGGCATCCCGCATTTCGAGCGGACGATGGACGACGGCGCGCGCTCGGTGCGGGCGCTGTGCGAGCTCGCGGCCGCGCGCGGCCTGATGGTCGACATGCATTGCGACGAGAGCGACGACCCGATGTCGCGCCATATCGAGACGCTGGCCTGCGAGACGCAGCGCCTCGGCCTCCATGGCCGCGTTGCCGGCTCGCACCTCACCTCGATGCATTCGATGGACAATTACTACGTCTCGAAACTCCTGCCTCTGATCGCCGAGGCACAGGTGCATGCCATCGCCAACCCTTTGATAAACATCACGCTTCAGGGGCGTCACGACACCTATCCGAAGCGCCGGGGCCAGACCCGCGTGCCGGAAATGCGCAAGCACGGCATCAATGTCTCCTTCGGCCACGACTGCGTCATGGACCCCTGGTACTCGATGGGATCGGGCGACATGCTGGAGGTCGCGTCGATGGGGCTGCACGTCGCGCAGATGATGAGCCGCGACGAAATGCGCTATGCTTTTGAATGCGTTACGACCCACCCGGCGCGCGCGATGGGGCTGGAAGGCTACGGGCTTGCGCCGGGCTGCAACGCCGATTTCGTGCTGCTGCAGGCGGCCGACACGATCGAGGCGATCCGCCTGCGGGCCCGCCGCCTGGCCGTCGTGCGCCGCGGCAAGGTGATCGCGCAGAGCGACCCCGCGACCACGCGCCTGTCGCTCGAGGGACGGCCGGAAATCGTCGATCCGGCAGCCTACGCGCCTGGAAAGTAAGGGAGTCCGGCGGTTTCCCTTGTTCTCGAATTTCGAGACGGATTCTGCAAAATACCGTCTCAATTTCGTGCAATTTCGGGATGGACCTCTCGAAATTGCCCAAAGGCCGGACTTGGAGCCGGTCGCCGGGTTTGCGATAAGGGAGGGACGAAACGGCCCCGTTCGGACAGCGCTCCGGACAGCACCCCGGACAGGACCTGGACAGCACCCATGCAGCGACCGACAGGAACCATCGACGGGGATAGCGCGGCAGCCCCCGGAGAGGACAGGGCCGGGGATAACCCGGCCGGCGGGTGCCCGGTCGCCGGCCATGGCGCAGCCTCGCCCGCGACCGCGGATGCATCGGCGCCCGGCGTCTACGTACCGCCCTTCCCGCTGCGCCCGACCTCGCCCCCGCCGATCTGGAAGCTGATCGGCCTGGCCCGCCGCAACTTCCTCTCGGTCTGGCCGACCACGGCCTTCGCCAATCCCTGGCTGCGCGTCGCCGTTCTGCGCAAGCAGATCTTCGTCTGCAACAGCCCGGACCTGGTGCAGGAGGCCTTCGTGCGCAAGCACGACACGTTCGAACGCAAGAGCGCGCAGATGCGCCACGCACTGGAGCCGCTGCTGGGCGACGGCCTGTTCATCTCCGACGGCGAGACCTGGCGCCGCCGCCGCCAGATCGTCGGCCCGATCATCCACGCCTCCAAGGTGCGCGACTTTTTCCCCGTCATGGCGGAGACCATCGCCGAGCGCCGCGCCGCCTGGGCGGCGGCCGGTCCCGGCGCGCCGGTCGACATGCTGCAGGAGATGGCGCACCTGACGGCGGAAATCATCTGCCGGACCATCTTCGGCCGCCAGCTCGGAGGCGACTACGCCGCCGAAGTGGTCGAGAGCTTCACCGACTACCAGCGCCACATCGACCAGATCGACCTGATCTCGCTGCTCGGCCTGCCCGACTGGCTGCCGCGCCGGCGCGGCCGCGCCATCCGCCGCGCGGTCGCGCGCATCGACAAGGTGCTCGACGAGATCATCACCAGCTACGAGGCGCGCCGGAGCGATGGCGAGACCTCGGTCATCGGCGGGCTGCTTGAGGCGCGCGACGAGGACGGCAAGCCGCTGTCGCGCGAGGCCATCCGCAACGAGGCGGCGGTGATCTTCATGGCCGGCCACGAGACGACGGCCAACACGCTGGCCTGGGCCTGGTTCCTGCTGTCGCAGGCGCCCTGGGCGCGCCAGGCGCTGGCGCGCGAGCTCGACACGGTGCTGGACGGGCGCATGCCGGAATTCGCCGATGTCGCCCGCCTGCCCTATACCCGCGCGGTGATCGAGGAGACGCTGCGGCTCTACCCGCCGGTGCCGATCCTGGCCCGCGAGGCGCTGGCCGACGAGACAGTCGGCGGCGTGCGGACCCCCAAGGGCTCGCTGGTCATGGTCGTGCCCTGGCTGCTGCACCGCAATCCGAACCTGTGGCCGCGCGCCGACAATTTCGAGCCGGAACGCTTCCTCGGCGCAACGCGCGGCGGCCAGTCGAAATTCGGCTACGTGCCCTTCGCCATCGGCCCGCGCATCTGCGCCGGCCTCGCCTTCGGCCTGACCGAATCGATCCTGTCGCTGGCGATCCTGGCGCAGGGCTTCGATGCGGAGCTGGAGCCGGGCACCGACGTGCAGCCGGCCTGCCGGCTGACCCTGCGCCCGGGCGAGACGCTGCCGATGCGCCTTCGGCCGCGCGCCTCGCGCACGTGAGGCCGCCCCGGCGATGACCGCCGTTCGCGGCCGCAGGCGCATCCCTCCGGTTGCCTTCGAGGAAACCCATGCGCGCGAGGTCGCGGGCGAGCCCTGGCGCCGGGAACCGGTGCTGGGGCCGGTCAAGCGCGCCTTTCACGAGGCGCTGCGCCGCCTGCCGGTGGGCTTCGGCCCGCGCCTTGGCCACGCGCTCGCGCCTGTCGTCCAGCATATGGAGCGGCGGCGGCTGTTCGCCCGCCGACTGGCCTGGACGCTCGCCCGGCTGCATCCGCGCGCGCCGCTGACGGCCGCCGAGCACACGGCGGCGGTGCGGCGCTGGTGGCAGGGGACGGGCGCGATCATGGCCGAATACGCAACGATCGAGCGGCTGCGCGAGGCCGGACGGCTGGAGGTCGTGGATCCGCACGGCACGCTGGCCGGGCTACCGGCGGACGCGCCGGTCGTCTTCGCCTGCGTGCATCTGGGGCCGTTCGAACTGTGCTTCGAAAGCGTGCTCAACACGTTCGGCCGCGAGGCGGTCGGCACCTGGCAGCCGGAGCCTTCGCCGACGTCCAACCGCATCCTGCACGACCTTCGCGCCCGCTACGGGCTCTACGTCTTTCCGCCCGGTCAGCGCTCGGCGCGGCACCTGCACAAGATGGTGGTGGGAGAGGGCTTCGACGCGATCCTGTTCGTCGACGAGGTGCGCGAGCGGCAGATCCACCTGCCCGCCTTCGGCCGGCCGCTGCCGGAGCGGGGCAACGCCTCCGTCGCGATAAAGCTGGCCCTCAAGACCGGGGCGCCGGTGGTGCCGATCCATGTGCTGCGCTCAGGCGCGGCGCATTACCGGGTGCATGTCGGTGCGCCGCTGGATTTTCAGCGGGAGGGTGCGCCGGACAGCGCCATGATGGCCGGGATTGCCGCGCTCGACCGTCATTTCGAGCCGATCGTCCGGCAGAACCTCGACCAGTGGTACATGCTGCCGGAGCTGCGCCTGCCGGACTTCGACCCGGCAAAGGTCTGAGCGGGGCCTTGCAGCCCCGTCAGTAGAGCAGGCGCACGAGGGCGAGCGTCAGGCCCGGGAACAGCACCAGGATCGCCACGCGGACGATGTCGCTGGCGATGAACGGCACGACGCCGCGGAAGGTCTGCGACAGCGGCACGTCGGGCGCCATCGAGTTGATGACGAAGAGATTCATGCCGACCGGCGGCGTTATCAGCCCGACCTCCACCACGATCAGCACGATGATGCCGAACCACAGGGCGAACTCTTCCGGCGGCAGGCCGAAATCCAGCGCCGAGACGATGGGAAAGAAGATCGGGATCGTCAGCAGGATCATGGAAAGCGAATCCATGATGCAGCCGAAGACGAGGTAGCAGACCAGGATGATCAGCAGCACGGTCCAGGGATTGAGCCCGAGCTCGCCGACATAGGCGGCCGACTGCTGAGGCAGCTGCGAGAAGGCGAGAAAGCCGTTGTAGACGCTGGCGCCGAGCACGATGAAGAAGATCATGCCGGTGGCGCTGGCGGTCGACAGGAAGGATTCCACCAGCCCCTTGCGGTCGAGCCCGCCATTGAGGAGGGCGACGATGCCGGTGCCGGCCGCGCCCACCGCGGCGCCTTCGGTCGGCGTGAAGATGCCCGAATAGATGCCGCCGATCACCGCGACGAAGATCACCATGACCGGCCAGACGGCGATCAGCGCGGCGATCCGCTCGGCGCCCGTCGCCTTGGCCTGGCTGCCGGCGCTGTCCGGGCGGAACCGCACATAGAGCGAGACGGTGAGCATGTAGCCGAGGGCGGCGAGAAGGCCCGGAATGAAGGCGGCGACGAAGAGCTTGGCGATGTTCTGCTCCGTCAGGATGGCGTAGATCACCAGCACGACGGAGGGCGGAATGAGGATGCCGAGCGTGCCGCCGGCGGCAAGGCAGGCGGTCGAGAGGGCGCCGGAATAGCCGCAGCGCCGCATCTCGGGCAGGGCGACCTGGCCCATGGTCGCGGCGGTGGCGAGCGAGGAGCCGCAGATCGCGCCGAAGCCGCCGCAGGCCGCGACTGCCGCCATGGCGACGCCGCCGCGCCGGTGGCCGACCATCGTCTCGGCCGCGCGGAACAGCGCCCGCGACATGCCCCCGCGCGTGGCGAACTGGCCCATCAACAGGAACAGCGGAACGATGGACAGCGAGTAGTTGGAAAAGGTGCTGTAGACCAGCGACTTGAGCTGCGCCAGGATCGGCACCGTGCTCCCCGTTACCAGCGTCGTTCCGGCAATGCCGACCAGCAGCATCGACAGGCCGATGGGCAGGCGGAGGAAGATCATCAGCAGCAGGACGGGAATCGACCACAGGCCGTATTCGAGCGATGACACGTACGGTTACTCCCGGCCGGTCGCGGCCGCAGGCGGCGCGAGGGTCTCGTCAAGGCTGCGCCAGACGGTGTAGGCACAGACCAGCACGGCGAAGGCGGCGCCGACCAGCGAGGCGGCATAGGGCCACCACAGCGGAAACTGCAGGATGAAGGTGGTCTCGCCATAAGCCTGCTTGTCCAGCATGCCGAGCCACAGGCGCCAGCAGATCAGGCCGCTGGCCAGCGTCATCAGGATATTGGCGATGAGATCGACGCCCGCGTTGACCCTGGGGCCGAAGCGCGCCAGCAGCAGGTCGACGGTGACATGGCCGCGCTTGAGCTGGCACCAGGGCAGGAAGGCGAAGATCGCGAAGGCGGTGCCCGCTTCCACCAGCTCGTAGTCGCCGGGAATGGGGCCAAGGCCGACGGAGGTCAGCGCGCGGCCGGTGATCGACACGACGGTGGCGATGGTCAGCGCGACCAGCACCGCACCGCCGGCAATCGCCAGCCAGGCACAGAGCCGCTCCAGCAGCCGTTCGACGGATTGACGCATCAGCTATCGGTCCTCCCCAGCGCGAGCCCGGCGCCGTCGGCGCAGACTGCCCGCTCCCTTGCGGTCTCTGCCCGCCCTGCTCTTAGCGGCTGGGGCGGGCGGCGACAACTCCCGCCCTCAGGCAGGCGCAACCGGCAAGACCGACAGGGTGGGCCATGCAAAAGGTAATGTAAAATGAGATTTGGATGACTTTCCATAACCGCTGGCGCGGCCGGTCGGCCCATGCTTGCCTCTCCCGTCCGGCTCGGCTCAACTGCGGGCCATTGGACAAGCGATTTGGGCCTGAAGGGAGTGTCCGGGAGTGGCGAGACGCGCGCGCAATATCCTTTTCGTGATGTATGACCAGCTGCGCTTCGACTATCTCGGCTGCGCCGGCCATCCGCACCTCAAGACGCCGAATTTCGACCGGCTGGCGGCGCGCGGGGTGCGCTTCACCAGTGCCTATGTGCAGTCGCCGATCTGCGGCGCCTCGCGCATGAGCTTCTACACCGGGCGCTATGTCGGCTCGCACGGCGCGGCCTGGAACAACTATCCGCTGAAGGCGGGCGAGGTGACGCTGGGCGACCACCTGCGGGCACGCGGGATGGACGCGGTGCTGATCGGCAAGACCCACATGAAGGTCGACGATGCCGGGCTCGACCGGCTCGGCATCTCGCGCGGCGGCATCATCGGCACCCGCATCGCCGAATGCGGCTTCGATGCCAGGGTGCGCGACGACGGGCTGTGGGCGGAAGGTCCGGACGGGCCGTACGACGCCAAGCCCTCGCCCTACAACGAATTCCTCAAGGCGCGCGGCTACGACAGCCGCAACCCCTGGCACGACCACGCCAATTCCGGTCTTTCGCAGGAGCGGGACGCGGACGGGCGCGGCGAAATCGAGAGCGGCTGGCTGATGCGCAATGCCGGGCTCGCGGCGAATGTGCGGGAAGAAGACGCCGAGACGCCGTGGCTGACCGACGAGACGCTGGCTTTCCTCGCCGAGCGGCGCGAGGAGCGGCGGGCGGTCCCCTGGCTCTGCCACGTTTCCTACATCAAGCCGCACTGGCCCTATATCGTGCCGGCGCCCTATCACGACATGTACGGGCCCGAAGACGTGCTGCCGGCCATGCGCCATGAGCGCGAGCGGGCCGACCCCAACCCGGTCTTCGAGGCCTTCATGCAGAGCCGGGCCTCGCGCAGCTTTGCCCGCGACGAGGTGCGGGAGGCGGCGATCCCCGCCTATATGGGCCTGGTGCGCCAGTGCGACGACCAGTTCGGCCGGCTGCTCGACGCGCTGGAGGAAAGCGGCGCGCTGGACGATACGATGATCGTCGTCACCTCCGACCATGGCGACTATCTCGGCGATCACTGGCTCGGCGAGAAGGACCTCTTCCACGAGCCCTCGGTGAAGGTGCCGCTGATCGTCTACGACCCCTCGGATGAGGCCGATGCGACCCGCGGCAGCACCTGCGACGCGCTGGTCGAGGCGATCGACCTCGCCGCCACCTTCGTCGACGTGGCGGGGCGCCGGGACGGCGAGGTGCCGGACCTGCCCGGCCACATCCTGGAAGGGCGCTCGCTGTTGCCCTGGCTGCATGGCGAAAGGCCCACCGACTGGCGGCGCGCGGCGATCAGCGAATACGACTATTCCTGCACGCCGATGGCCGACCGGCTCGGCGTCTCAGTCAAGGATGCCCGGCTCTTCATGGTGTTCGACGGGCGCTACAAGCTGATCCACGCGGAAGGCGGGCTGCCGCCGATGCTGTTCGACCTGGAAAGCGATCCGTCCGAATTCAACGATCTCGGCCGCGATCCCGCCCATGCCGGCGAGGTGGCGCGGCTGCGCGGCCTGCTGGCCGACTGGGGTCTGCGGCTCAGCCAGCGCACCACGGTGAGCGACAAGCAGATCCTGGCGCGGCGCGGCGGGGCGGGCGGGCGCACCGGCGTGCTGATCGGCGTCCACGACGAGGCCGATGCAAGCGAGGAGGCCCTCGCCTTCTATCGCGGCAAGGTGAAACCCATGGCTCGGTCAGAGCAGGATGAGACGGATCAGGCCGAATAGAGCCGGCTGCCGGCGATCCAGGTGGCGCGCACCCGCAAACCGGCGTCGAGCTCGACGAAATCCGCGTCGAACCCGGGCAGCAACCGGCCCTTGCGCTCGGCAAGGCCGGCGGCCTCGGCCGCATGCAGCGAGACCATGCGCAGGGCCAGCTCCAGCGGCAGGCCGATGGGCCCGGCGAGCCGGCGCAGCGAGGCGGACATGTCGATATCGGCACCGGCCAGCGTGCCGTCGGCCAGGGTCAGCCGGCCGAGCCCTTCGCCCATCGGCTCGCGGGCGATCTCGCGGCCGTTAAGCGTGAAGGAGCTGGCATCGGTGCCGAGCGGGGCCATCGCGTCGGTGACGACGAAGAGGCGGCCGGGGCCGGCCTTGCCGCGCGCGGCGATGCCGATCACTGGATCGGCGACATGCAGCCCGTCGACGATGATGCCGGCCGACAGCGCACCGGTGGCCAGCGCCGCTCCCGCAAGGCCGGGCGCCCGGTGACCGAGCGGGCTCATCGCGTTGAAGAGATGGGTGACGAGGCGCGCGCCGGCGACGGTCGCGGCCAGCGCGGTCGCGTGATCCGCATCGCTGTGGCCGAGGCTGACCATGACGCCGGCATCGACCAGCCGGCGGATCGTCTCGCTCGGCACGATCTCGGGCGCCAGCGTGACGAGAAGCAGCGGCAGGCGGCGGGCGGCGTCGATGAGCTGTTCGGCATCGGCCTCGCTCATCGGCCGGATCAGCTCGGCCGCATGGGCGCCCTTGCGCGAGGGGGCGAGATGCGGCCCCTCCAGATGCAGGCCGAGGCAGCCGGGCACGCTGGTCGCCGCGCCGATGGCGGCGCGAATCGCCCGCTCGGTCACCTGCGGCGTGTCGGTGATCAGCGTCGGCAGGAAGGCGGTGGTGCCGAAGCGGCGATGGGCGGCCGCGATGGCGGCAATGGAATCACGGTCGGTCGCGGTGTTGAACTGCACCCCGCCGCCGCCATTGACCTGAAGGTCGATGAAGCCGGGCACCAGCATGTCGCCGGCCGCCTCGATCCGCTCGGCATCGCCCGGCAGATCGTGGCCGCGCACGATGCCGGCAATGCCGCCGTTTTCAACGAGAAGCGCGGCATCCTCGTGCCAGCTCTCGCCGTCGAAGATCTTCCTTGCAGAAATCGCCAGGGGGCGCCGGGGGGTCTCGTCAGGCATGGTCCGGGCATCCCGCGTCGGGGCCGGTCTGTCGCCGGCGGGAGGGTCGTTGCCGCTTTTTGCGTCAGCCGTCCGCGGCGCGCAAGCGTCAGGCGGCGAAAAACGCGCGCCTCGCCATGCGCACGGCCCCGTCCAGCGCATCGCCCAGCGGCTCGGCAAGGAGCGCGGCAAGGGGCGGTGCAAGACGCGGCGCATAGAGAGGGGCAAGGCCGCCCATCAGCACGATGCGCTCGCAGCCGGGAAAGACAAGGGCGGCGAGCATTTCCTCCACCTCCAAGGTGAAGGCGGCAAGCAGGGCCTCGGCCTCGCTGTCGCCGGCCTTCGCCGCGGCAAAGACCGCCGGGGCGTGGCGGGCGAAATCGGCCTGGCGGGCGGACCCGGCAAAGGCGACCATGCGGGCGGGATCGTCGCCGAAGGCGGCAAGCAGCGTTTGCGCAAGCACCCCGCGCGGGCGCACCCCGTCGCGCGACAGCAGCGCCGATTTCAGCGCCTCGCGGCCGAGCCTGGCGCCGCCCCCCTGGTCGGCGAGATGCACGCCCCAGCCGCCGACGCTGCGGATCTCCCCGTCCTGCCTGGCGAGAAAGGCCGAGCCGGTGCCGAGGATCGCCATGATGCCGTCATGGGGGCCGAGTGCGCCTTCCAGCGCGATCTCGCCGTCGCCGACGAGCTCAACCTGCGAGAAGGGAAGGGAGAGAAGCGAGCGGCCGTCGCGGCCGAGCTGGCGGGCGCCGGCAAGGCCGAGCAGCGCCGGACAGGCCGAGAGCGCGCCGGCCGGCAACCCGGCCTCGGCGAGCGCGCCTTGCGCTGCCGCAACGATGTTTGCGGCGGCCTGTTGCGGATCGGTCGCGACATTGGCCGGACCGGCGAGACCGCGCGAGACGATCTCGCCGTCGGGACCGGCAAGGGCGGCGCGGCAGGTGCTGCCGCCGCCGTCGATGGCGATGAGCCAGGAGCTCATGTCAGTGCGCTCACTGCCCTCGGCTCAGTGCGTGGCGGGCTGCTCGGCGAGCTTGCGGGCCTGCTCGATCCAGCCGTCGCGGTCGATGCGGCCGCGGAAGTCGAGCCGGTTGTCGAGCGCGGCGATCTGCTCGTCGGTGAGCGCGGCGATCTGCCAATAGTGGAAGATGCCGGCGCCGTTGAGCGCGGTCTGCAGCTTCGGCCCGACGCCGGAGATCGCCGTGAGGTCGTCAGCGACGCCGCGCGGCTTGGCCAGCAGGACCTCGGCCAGCGGATCGGAGACCGGCTTGGTCTTGGCCTTTTCAGGGGCCTTTTCCGGGGCCTTTGCGGGGGTCTTCGCCTCGGCGGGCTTTTCGGCGACGGGGATGGTCACCTCGGAAGAGGCCGTCTTCGCCGGGTCGGAAGCCTTGGGAGCCGTGGCCGGCAGATGCGCGTGGCTGCGCATGAAGTCGAGGATGCGCGGGGCGATCTCCGAGCGGAAGCGCGAGCCGTTGAACACGCCGTAATGGCCGACATCCGGCTGCATGTAATGGGCGCGCATGTCGGGCGAGAGATTGACGCACAGATTGTGCGCCGCCATCGTCTGGCCGCGGCCGGTGATGTCGTCCTTCTCGCCCTCGACCGTCAGCAGGGCCGAACGGCGGATAGCGCCGCAATCGACCAGCTCGCCGCGATGGCGCATCTTGCCGTTGGCGAGCGCGTGGCGGATGAACACGGTCTCCACCGTCTGCAGGTAGAACTCGGCCGTGAGGTCCATCACCGCCAGATACTCGTCGTAGAAGTCGCGGTGCTTCTCGGCATTGTCGCCGTCGCCGGAGACGAGATGCTGGAAGAATTCGTGATGCGCGTTGACGTGCCGGTCGAGGTTCATGCTCATGAAGCCCGAAAGCTGCAGGAAGCCCGGATAGACGTCGCGCATGAAGCCCGGCTGCGGGAACGGCACCTTCATGATGACATTGCGTTCGAACCAGTCGATGCTCTTGTTCTCGGCCAGATCGTTGACGGCGGTCGGGTTGATCCGCGTGTCGATCGGCCCGCCCATCAGCGTGACGCTGGCCGGCGCGCAAGGATCGTTGTGCGCTTCCATCACCGCCGTGGCGGCAAGCACCGGCACGGAGGGCTGGCATACGGCCATGACATGGGTGTCCGGCCCCAGGAAGTGCAGCATCTCGATGACGTAGTCGATATAGTCGTCGAGATCGAACCGGCCGTCGGTGAGCGGCACCATGCGCGCATCGATCCAGTCGGTGATGTAGATGTCGGCGCTCGGCAGCATGGTCTCGACCGTGCCGCGCAGCAGCGTCGCATAGTGGCCCGACATCGGCGCAACCATCAGGATGCGCGGGCCCTTGTGCTTGCGCTCGCCGAGCTTGCGGTCGAAATGCAAGAGGTTGCAGAAGGGCTTCTTCCAGACGATCTCCTCGCGCACCGGCACCTTGACGCCGCTGACGGTGGTCTGGGTGAGGCCGAACTCCGGCTTGCCGTAGCGCCGGGTCATCCGCTCGATCATCTCGCAGCCGGCGGCGACAGAGCGCCCGATCGGGGTGTGGGAGAACGGATTGAGCGGGTTCTGGAAGTACAGGCGCGTCATGTCTGCGGTCGCCCGCAGAGGACTCATCGCCGCATGATTGAATTCATAGACCTGATAGAACACGTGACCGACCTCGCAATCTCCGTGAGGCAGTGCAGCATGGCCGCCTGCCTTTTTTCGCATTGCAAAATAGTATGACAAAGATTAACGCCGCTTCAACCTGTACGGAGGTCCACAGGGGCTCAGGCGGTGCGGGGATACCGGACGTAGCGGTTCAGGCGAGGAAAACTTCTCCCGGCTGTTCCGAAAACGCGAGGCAAGACAGGATCTTGCCAGAAGCGGCCACGCGGTGGAAAAAAGTTGCGGCGACCGCTTTTTTTCAGCGGATCCCGTCAAAAATCACGATGCGAGATCGGCAACGACGGCGTCCAGCACGAGGCAACCGGCCGGCGTGACGCGCATCCGTGTGCCGTCGAGTCGTTCCACCATGCCGTGTTCGACGAGATCGGCGACACGCCGCGGATCGATCCGGCGGTCGGAAATCGCTTCGAAACGGGCAAGGTCGACGCCCTCCACCAGCCGCAGGCCCATCAGCAGGAATTCGTCGCCCTGCTCTTCCTGGGTGAGGGCAGTGTCCTCCACCAGCCCCTCGCCGCGCGCCTCGACGGCGGCAAGCCAGGTCTCGGGATGGCGCTCGGTGGCGGTGGCGAACTTGCCGTTGCCGCCGGTCAGCCGGCCATGGGCGCCGGGACCGACGCCGACATAGTCGCCGTAGCGCCAGTAGACGAGATTGTGCCGGCATTCCGCGCCGGGTGCGGCATGGTTGGAGACCTCGTAGGCCGGCATGCCGTGGGCGGCGCAGATCTCCTGCGTCAGGTCGTAGAGATCGGCCGCGGTGTCGGGATCGGGCACCACCAGCTTGCCGGTGCGGTGCAGCTCGAAATAGGGCGTGCCCTGCTCGATGGTCAGCTGGTAGAGCGACAGGTGGTCGGCGGCAAGGCCGATCGCCTCCTCCAGCTCGGTGCGCCAGGCGGCAGCATCCTGGTCGGGCCGGGCGTAGATCAGGTCGAAGGAGATGCGCCCGAAGGTCGAACGGGCGATGCCGATCGCCTCGCGCGCCTGGGCCGCGTCATGCAGCCGGCCGAGACGCTTCAGGTCCGCATCCCTCAGGGACTGCACGCCGAGCGAGAGGCGGTTGACGCCGGCGGCGCGATAGCCGCGGAACCGCTCCGCCTCCACCGAGGAGGGGTTGGCTTCCATCGAGACCTCGACGGTGGGCGAGATTTCCCAGTGGCCGGCGATGGCGTCGAGCACGCGGCCGACCGTCGCGGGAAGCATCAATGACGGGGTGCCGCCGCCGAGGAAGATCGAGTCGACCCGCCGTCCGCGCGTGCGGGCGGCGAAATAGGCAAGCTCCCGTTCGAAGGCAGCGGCAAAGCGCGCCTGATCGACGCCGGCATGGCGGACATGGCTGTTGAAGTCGCAATACGGGCATTTGGCCTCGCAGAAAGGCCAATGCACATAGATGCCGAAACCGCCGTCCGCCTGAGCCATCATGCCTCCAGGCAGCGCGCCGAGAAGTCCGCGAAGGCGCGGGCACGGTGCGACAGCGCGGTGCCGTCCTGCCCGTGCTTTTCCTCCGCCGACATTTCGCCGAAGGTGCGGCTTTCGCCGTCCGGCTGGAACATCGGATCGTAGCCGAAGCCGCCGCTGCCGCGCGGCGGCCACACGGCGGTGCCCTCGACCTCGCCGCGGAACAGCGCGACCTCGCCGTCCGGCCAGGCAAGGCACAGCACGGCGACGAAGGACGAGCGGCGGCTCGCCGGATCGGTCGCGCCGGCGGCATGCAGCTTTTCCTCGATGGTCCGCATGGCCATCGCGAAATCCTTCTCCGGCCCCGCCCAGCGGGCCGAGTAGACCCCGGGATCGCCGTTCAGCGCGAAGACGCAGAAGCCGCTGTCGTCGGCAAGCGCCGGCAGGCCCGAGGCCTCGGCGGCCGCGCGGGCCTTCAGCTCGGCATTGGCCTCGAAGGTGGTGCCGGTCTCTTCCGGCTCCGGCAGGCCGAGCGAGCCGGCCGAGACGACCTCGTAGCCGTAGGGCGCCATCAGGTCGCCGAACTCGCGCAGCTTGCCCGGATTGTGGCTCGCCAGCACGATGCGGCCGGGCTCGAGCCGGCGCATGGGGGAGGTGGTGTCGGTCATGCGAGCCTCACGAGATCGCCATCTTCTGCAGGTCGACCAGCCGGCCGATGCCGGACTTGGCCAGCGCCAGCAGCTGCGCAAACTGCTCCTCGGAGAAGGGCTCGCCTTCCGCCGTGCCCTGGATCTCGACGATGCCGCCGGAACCGGTCATGACGAAATTGGCGTCGGTATCTGCGTCCGAGTCCTCGAGATAGTCGAGATCGAGCACCGCCTGGCCGCCATGGATGCCGCAGGAAATCGCGGCGATATGGTCCTTCAGCACCTTGCCGGCGACCATGTCGCGGGCGCGCATCCACTCGATGCAGTCGTGCAGGGCGACCCAGGCGCCGGTGATCGCGGCGGTGCGGGTGCCGCCATCGGCCTGGATGACGTCGCAATCGACGGAGATCTGGCGCTCGCCGAGCAGCGGCAGGTCGACGATGGCGCGCAGCGAGCGGCCGATCAGCCGCTGGATCTCCTGGGTACGGCCGGACTGCTTTCCCGCGGCGGCCTCGCGGCGCATGCGCTCGCCGGTGGCGCGCGGCAGCATGCCGTATTCTGCGGTGACCCAGCCGCGGCCCTGGCCGCGCAGCCAGGGCGGAATGCGCTCTTCCAGGCTCGCGGTGCACAGCACATGCGTGTCGCCGAACTTGACCAGGCACGACCCTTCTGCGTGCTTGGAAACGCTCCGTTCCAGCGTCACGGCGCGCAACTCGTCCGCTGCACGTTTGGATGGCCGCATGTCGATCCCCTTCAAGCCTGCCGCGCGGGGCATCGATGCCCCTTGCTCCTGTTTCGCGTCCCTCTTAATCCAATATGGGACCGGAATGAAATGCCTGTCTGCCGCTTGTCCCGTGCCGGCCCCCATGCGGGACCTTCGTTCTTGCGCCTTTGGCATGGGCAATCGCGGGCAGGGCGCACTATATTCGGTGGCGCGCCATGTGGCCGAACAGGCAGGGCCGCCGGGCAGGGGACATAAGGTGCCGAACGTGGATTTGCAGAACCGGGGAGCAGGAACGTGACGCTGGGTGTGCCGTCCGTGAGCCTTGGCGATCTCGACAAGCGGTCGCGGGAGATCTTCCGTGCCATCGTGGAATCCTATCTCGACACCGGCGAGCCGGTGGGTTCGCGCAATCTGTCGCGCCTGCCGGGCATCCAGCTGTCGCCGGCCTCGATCCGCAACATCATGTCGGACCTGGAGCATGCCGGGCTGCTCTATGCCCCGCATACCTCGGCCGGGCGCATGCCGACGGAAGGGGGCCTGCGCTTCTTCGTCGACGCGCTGCTGGAGGTGGGCGACCTGACGCGCGAGGAGCGCGACCAGATCGACATTCAGGTCAAGGCGGCGCGCAGCGAGCGCACCAGCGAGCAGCTTCTGACCGAGGCCAGCCAGATGCTGTCCGGCCTGTCGCGCGGGGCGGGCGTCGTCTTCACCCACAAGGCGGATGTGCGCCTGCGGCATGTCGAATTCGTCCGCATCGAGCCGCTGAAGGCGCTTGTGGTGCTGGTCGGCGACGACGGCTCGGTTGAGAACCGCATCGTCGACCTGCCGCCGGGCCTGCCGCAGACGGCGCTGATGGAGGCGTCGAACTATCTCACCAGCCTGATCCGCGGGCGGACGCTCGCCGAGGCGCGGCGTGAGCTGGAGACCCAGCGCGACCGCCACCAGAAGGAGCTGGACGAGCTGACCGCCAAGCTGGTGGAAGCCGGCATCGCCACCCGTTCCGGCGTGGTCGACGCGGCCGGCTCGCTGATCGTGCGCGGCCGCTCCAACCTCTTGTCGCACCTGGAGGCCGAGCAGGACCTGGAGCGCATCCGCCTGCTGTTCGACGACCTGGAGAACAAGCGCGACCTGATCCAGCTGCTGGCCGCGGCCGAGGGCGGCGACGGTGTGCGCATCTTCATCGGCTCGGAGAACAAGCTGTTCTCGCTGTCCGGCTCCTCCATCGTCGTCTCGCCCTTCCGCGACCAGGACGACCGGATCATCGGCGTGCTCGGCGTGATCGGCCCGACCCGGCTGAACTATGCCCGCATCATCCCGATGGTCGACTATACCGCCCGGCTGGTCGGCCGCCTGCTGCGCTGACCGTCTGCCTCCCCTGATGCTCCGGACCCCTTGATGACCATGCTTTCGCCCGCAGAATTGGAACGCTATGCCCGCCACATCGTGTTGCAGGATGTCGGCGGTCCCGGCCAGCAGAAGCTGAAGGCCGCGAAGGTGCTGGTGATCGGCGCCGGCGGGCTCGGCGCGCCGGTCTTGCAATATCTGGCGGCGGCCGGCGTCGGCACGCTCGGCGTCGTCGACGACGACACCGTGTCGCTGTCCAACCTGCAGCGCCAGGTGATCCACGACACCGACCATCTGGGCGAGCCGAAGGTGGCGAGCGCGGCCGAGGCGATCGCCCGGTTGAACCCGCATGTGAAGGTCGAGCCGCATGTGGCGCGGCTTGGCGCGATGAACGCGCTGGCGCTGATCTCGCGCTACGACCTCGTGGTCGACGGCTCCGACAATTTCGCCACCCGTTATCTGGTCTCCGATGCCTGCTTCTTCGCCGGCAAGCCGCTGGTCACCGGCGCGGTCGGACGGCTCGACGGGTCGCTGACGCTGCTGAAGCCGCACGAGACCGGCGAGGACGGCACGCCGAACCCGACCTATCGGTGTCTCTTCCCCGAGCGCCCGGCCGACGGGCTGCTGCCGACCTGTGCGCAGGCCGGCGTGCTCGGTGCGCTGACCGGCATCGTCGGCACGATGCAGGCGATGGAGGCGATCAAGGAGATCGTCGGCTTCGGCGAAGGCCTGCTCGGCCGGCTGTTGCTGGTCGATACCCGCTCCATGCGCTTCGAGACGATCCGCTATCGCTGGAGCGCCAAGAACCCGCTGAACGGCACCGTCCGCAAGCGCTTCGACGAGCTGGCCGGCGCGTGAACGGCTTGTTCCGCCTGCGCCGGCAGCCGGTCCTGCCCGAGGAGATCACCCTGGAGATCGACGGGCGGGAGCAGCGCATCGTGCTGCGCGGCAACCCGCAGGCGCGCCGCTATATCCTGCGCGTGCCCTCCGACGGCGGCGCCCCGGTGCTGACCGTGCCGAAGGGCGGGACCCTTGCCACCGCGCGCGAGTTCGCGCAGCGCCAGCGCGGCTGGCTGGCCGGGCGGCTGGGCGAGCGGCCCGAGGCGGTGCCTTTTGCGGAAGGCGGGGTGATCCCGCTGCGCGGGGCGGCGCACAGGATCATTGCCGCCGGCGGATTGCGTGGGCTGGTGCGCGCCGAGCCGGCCCCGGAGCTGGAAGAGGACAGCGAAGCCGCCGGCCGCCTGCTGGTGCCCGGCGCTGGCGAGCACATCGCCCGCAAGCTCACCGACTGGCTGAAGCGCGAGGCGCGGCGGGACCTGGAGCGCGCGGTCGCGCACCATGCGGCGGCGCTGGGCCGCACGCCCACGGCCCTCACCCTGCGCGACACGCGGAGCCGCTGGGGCTCCTGCACGGCGGACGGGCGGCTCTCCTTCTCCTGGCGGCTTGTGCTTGCGCCGCCGTCGATCCTCGATTACGTCGCTGCCCATGAGGTCGCTCATCTTGCCGAGATGAACCACGGCCCGCGCTTCTGGGCCCACTGCCGCCGTCTTGCCCCGCACACGGAGGAGGCGCGCGACTGGCTGAAGCGCGAGGGCGGCCGCCTGCATCTTTACGGCTGACCCGGCAGTCCTGCCCCGCCAGCCGCCCTCTCTCCCCGGCGCCCGCCCAAGCTCGCGGCCGCGCGCCGTCGCCAGAAGGCCGCTCGCATGCTCAAGCCGGACACCTGGGCGCTTACCATCCTGCTCGCCAGCCTGACGGCGCTCGGCCCGATCTCCACCGACATGTACCTGCCGGCGCTGCCCTCGATCCTGCGCGAGCTGGAAACCAACCACGCGGCGGTGCAGCTGACCCTGTCGGTGTTCCTCGTCGGCTTCGCCGCGGGGCAGGTGTTCTACGGCCCGCTCGCCGACCGCATCGGCCGCAAGCCGGTGCTGATCGCCGGCCTTGCCATCTACGCGGTGGCGAGCCTTGCCTGCACGCTGGCGCCGACCGTCGAGGTGCTGATCGTGGCGCGCTTCTGCCAGGCCTTCGGCGCGGCGGGACCGGTGGTGCTGGCGCGCGCCGTGGTGCGCGATCTCTACGAGGGGCCGCGCGCGGGCCAGGAACTCGCCCGCATGGGCTCGATCATGGGCCTTGCCCCGGCGATCGCGCCGTTCTTCGGCGGGTTGATCGCGGCGGCCGGCGGCTGGCGCTTCGTCTTCTTGGTCTCGGTCGCCTTCGCCGCCGCGGTGATCGTCGGCATCTGGCGCGGCCTGCCCGAGACGATCCGGGCGCGTGAGACCGCACCCTTCTCGATCCGCGCGATCCTGTCGGGCTTCGGCGGCCTGCTGCGCCACCGCGCCTATGCCGCCTATCTGGCGGTGGTGACGCTGACCTATTGCGGGCTGTTCGCCTTCATCTCCGGCTCGTCCTTCGTGCTGCAGGACATCTTCGCCCTCAGCCCTTCGGTCTACGGCATCGCCTTCGGCGTCTGCGCCGGCGCCTATGTGGTGGGAACGCTGATCGGCCAGCGGCTGGCGCCGAAAAAGGGCGCGGAAGTCACGATTCTGACGGGCTGCGTGCTGCTGGCGCTGGGCGGGGCGGCGATGATCGCCGCGGTTCTGGCCGCGCCCTCGGCCGTTTCCGTCATCGCGCCGATGATGCTCTACATGGTGGGGGTGGGCCTTGCCCTGCCGCAGGCGCAGGCCGCGGCCCTGATGCCCTTCCCGGACCGCGCCGGCAGCGCGTCGTCGCTGATGGGCATCTGCCAGATGGGCACGGCCGCGGCGGTGGGCATCGCCGTCGGCGCCACCCATGGCGGCACTGCCCTGCCGCTGGCGTTGATCATCGCCGCCAACGGCTTCGGCGCGGTTCTGGCGCTGCTGGTCAGCCGCCGCGCCCGCAGGGCCGGCTGAGCGGCTTCCCTCAGCCCCCGAAAATCCGGTTGAGCAGGTCGAGCGGTCCGCCGCCGCCGTCCGAATCGCGCATCGGCGGCAGCCGGCGCGCCGGATCGCCCTCGGCCGGAATGTCGCGCATCGGCATGTCGAGCGGCGCTGCGGCAGGTTCGGCGACCTGCACCGGCCGGTCGGACACGCCCGGAAGGCTGGCGACAGGCAGGCCCTGGTGGCCCGCCTGCATCACGTCCTTCCACACCTTCGCCGGCAGCGAACCGCCGGTGGCGCGCTTGGTCGGCGAATTGTCGTCGTTGCCGAGCCAGACGGCGGTGGTCAGCGTGCCGGTGTAGCCGATGAACCAGCCGTCGCGGAAATCCTGGCTGGTGCCGGTCTTGCCGCCGGCCGGGCGGCCCGGCAGATTGGCGATCTTGCCGGTGCCGGTCGTCAGCGTCTGCGCCATCATCATGTTCATGTCGGCCAGCGTCGCATGGTCGATGACCCGCCCCGCGCCGTCGCCGGTGCGCGCGTAGAGCACCTTGCCCTCCAGCGTGCGGATCTGGCGGATGACATGCGGCACCACCGCATAGCCGCCATTCGAAAACGGCGTGTAGCCGGCGGCGATCTCCAGCGGCGTCACCTCCGAGGTGCCGAGTGAGATCGACAGGTTGGAGGCGAGCGGCGAGGTGATGCCGAGCTTACGGGCGGTGCGGATGATGGCGCGCGGGCCGACTTCTTCCGCCAGCCGCGCGGCCACGGTGTTGAGCGACAGCGACAGCGCCTCGGTTAGCGTCACCGGCCCGCGATAGGTCTTGGTGTAGTTCTTCGGCGCCCACTTGCCGATCTTGACCGGCTCGTCGACCCGCACGGTTGCGGGCGTCAGCCCGCGCTCCAGCGCGGCGAGATAGACGAAGGGCTTGAAGGCGGAACCGGGCTGGCGCCGGGCGTTGACCGCGCGGTTGAACTGGCTTTGCGCATAGTCGCGTCCGCCGACCAGCGCCTTGACCGCGCCCGCCCCGTCCAGCGTGACGACGGCGCCCTGGCCGACGCCGAGCTTGGCGCCTTCCTCGGACAGGGCCCGGCGCAAGGCATCCTCGGCGATGATCTGCAGGCCGAGATCGATCGTCGTGTCGACGATGATGTCGTCCTCGATGGCGCCGACATAGCCCGGCAGCAGCTCCATCACCCAGTCGGCGATGTAGTTCTCGCTGGCCGAGGTGTGGTGGGTGACGACGCGCATCGGCGCGGCGATGGCATCGCGCGCCTCCGCGTCGGTGAGATAGCCCTCCTCGGCCATGGCCGCGAGCACGGTGGTGGCCCGCTCCTGGGCAAGGTCCGGATTGCGGGTCGGGGCATAGCGCGAGGGCGCCTTGAGCAGGCCGGCCAGCGTCGCCGCCTCCGACACGCTGATCAAACGCGCCGACTTGCCGAAATAGCGCCGGGCGGCCGCATCGACGCCATAGGCGCCGGCGCCGAAATAGACCCGGTTGAGATACATCTCCAGGATCTCGTCCTTGGAGTAGTTGGTCTCCAGCCAGAGCGCGAGGACCGCCTCCTGCACCTTGCGCCGCAAGGTGCGGTCGGGCTCCAGGAAGAGGTTCTTGGCCAGCTGCTGGGTCAGCGTCGAGCCGCCCTGCACCAGCCGGCCGGAGGTGATGTTGGTCAGCACCGCGCGGCCGAGGCCGAGCGGATCGAGGCCGAAATGCGAGTAGAAGCGCCGGTCCTCGATGGCGATCACCGCCTGCGGCAGATAGGGCGGCAGCTGTTCGAGCCGCACCGCTTCGCCGCCCGTGTCGCCGCGATTCGCCATCAACGTTCCGTCGGCGGCGACGATGCGCACATTGGGCGGGCGCTGCGGCACCTTCCATTCGGAGGTCGGCGGCAGATAGGCGGCGTAGTAGATGAGGACGCCGATGCCGGCGATGCCGCCCCAGATGCACAGGACGAAGCTCCAGTAGAGGCCCCGCCGCAACAGGCGCGAGATGCCGCCGCGCTGGCGCTTGGCGCGGGGCTTGCCGCGCCCGCCCTTGCGCCCGCCGCCCTTGCCGCCGCCGCTATTGCCGCCGCTGCCCCGGCTGGAGCTGGAACCCGAGTTGGGGCCGGCGCCGACGCTGTCCAGGGAACCGGGCTTGCGGGCCGTGCGCTTGCGGGCCGGCGCGGACGAAGAGGAGGAGGACGAGGAGGACGCGTGTCCGCCGGCCGCCGGCCGGTCGGCGCCGGTCAGCCGCATGTCCAGCGTCGCGCCGCTGGGCTCCATCTTCGGCTCGACGCGGGTGGGGCGCCGGCTTCCGGGTGACGATCCGCGAGCCATCGATTCGCTCTGTTCCTCCAAGATGCACAGGGGGCGTCGGCTATTGGTCGATCCGGTGCCGATCCTCCGGCACGTCTTGCGTGCCCGAGCTTCGCCTTGGAGCCTAAATGCGGCGATTTAAGGGGGTGTTAACTACCGCATGAGGGCACCCGGCCGCGCCCTGACGCGGCTTTACAGCTCTGCCCGCCGCGCGTTACGCCTTGATCCGAACACGGGGGGCGGGACAGGCGGCAGCGGGCCGCCGTAGCCCTACGGGCAGCTCCATGAAAGGTGCAGGCATGGCAAAGGCATATTGGGTGGCGCGGGTCGATGTGAGCGATCCGGACGCCTACAGGAAATATATCGAGGCGAATGCCGAGGCGTTTCGCGCCTATGGCGCCCGCTTCATCGTGCGCGGCGGCCGCTTCGAGTGCAAGGAAGGCGCCGCGCGCCAGCGCAACGTGGTGATCGAGTTCGACAGCTACGAAAAGGCGCTCGAGTGCTACGAGAGCGAAGCCTATGCCTATGCCAAGTCGCTGCGCGCCTCGCACGCGGTCTCGGACCTGGTGATCGTCGAGGGCTACGACGGCTCGCAGCCGTGAGCGCGCCGGCCGGGGCCTTCGTGGTGCGGGTTGCAGGACCCGAGGATGTCCCGGCCCTGCACGAGCTGTGGCTGGCGGAGGCGGACCGGCGCGACTGGTCCCCGGCCGCCTCGCCGGAAGGCTTGCTGCCCGAGCTCGACCTGCTGGCGGCGGAAAACCGGGTCTGGGGTGCCTTTCGCCGCGGCCGGCCCGTCGCCATGGCGGCGGCGGGCGAACTGGACGGGGCGATGTGGCTGTCGGTGATGGGCGTTGCCTCGGCCTGCCGCGGCGGGGGCCTGTCGCGCTCGCTGCTGGCCTCGCTGCTCGGGCATGGCGCCTGGGCCGGCTATTCCGCGCTCGTCGCCTTCGCGCGGCCCGAGCGCGGCGGCTTTCTCGATCATGTCGGCTTCCTGCGGCTGGACGCCGGCCAGCTCGATGCCGGCGCGCGAAACATCGCCGCCCGCTACGGCGTCGAGCCCTGGGCCCGGCGCCTTTGAGGAGTGCCGGGGCGCCCTGACCGAGGGCGCGTTACTGGCTGGCGTAGCGGCCGGCGTCGGCGCCGTAATGGTTGACGTAGCGGCTGTTGAGCGCTTCCACCGGCATGACGATCAGCACGTCGGTGGTGCCGAACTGGCGGTCGACCACGGCGCCGTCGCCGATATAGGCGCCGAGCCGCAGGTAGCCCTTGATCAGGGGGGGCAGCTCGCGCAGCGCCTGGCGCTCGTTGACCTCGGCCTTCGGCATGCGGTTCATTTCGACGTAGCGGTCGCCGACCGCGCGCACCCGCCAGGCTTCCGGCGTCCTGGCATTGTGGTGCAGGAAGGCGAGCTGCGAGGCGATGCGGTCCGGATCGGTGCCCTCGATGGAGGCGCAGCCGACCATCACGTCGATCCGGTGCATCAGCACATAGGCCCAGATGCCGTGCCACAGCAGCTCGACCGTGCGCTTGGTGCGGTAGGGCTTGAGCACGCAGGAGCGGCCGAGCTCCAGGAACTGCAGGCGCGGGTGGGCGTCGACCAGCGACTGGATGTCGAATTCGGCGGCGGTGTAGAAGCCGCCATGGCGCTCGGCGACGTCCTGGCGCAGCAGGCGGTAGGTGCCGACGATGCGCGGCACGCGGCGGCCGAGCTTGTTGCGCTCGGTCAGGTCGTGGTCGAGCACCAGGAGATGGTCGCAAATGTCGTCATAGGCATCGACATCGCGCCTGTTGGCCTGGGTCGCGGCATCGGCGATCGCCGACATCTCCTCGTAGAAGACGTGGTAGCGCAGCTCCTGGGCCTTGCGGATCTCCTTGGCGCTGCGCGCCAGGCGCACCTCCAGCGAGCCGATGCGGCCGAGGCTGGGAACGTTGCGGCCCGAGGGGCCGGCCTTCATCGCGGCAAGCCAGCTGGTGGCCATCGCCGGGGCGAACTTGCGCATCAGGCTGCGCGGCGACAGAACAGCGTTTCTTGACATGGCCCCGAGCCTTCCCTGCTTGCCTCCCGCGGACGCCGTCACGCAACGGTGCCGGTTCCGGGCAGGCCCGGCCGGCCATTCTCGTGTCGCTCCTGCCAGCCGAACCGGCCCTGCCAAAACTCTCAACCGGCAAACAATTCCGGCGCAAGCAGGCAGGCGAATCGGCCGCACATGACGGACGGCCACGTTTGCTGGCCGTGCCGTAGACCATACTTTCCCAACACTTGCGTGACAATTGGCGAAGTTTTCAGTGCCCGCCCGGGAGGGCCGTCTCCGCGGTGCGGCGAACGATACGCCGGCGAAGCAGGTCCGGGTCTAGCGGCTTGGACAGGACCGCATCGGCACCGGCGGCAAGCGCCGCCTTTTCCGCATCGGCGGTGACATCGGCGGTCACCACATAGACGGGCGCGCGCGGCCAGCCGCCGGCCGTCTCCATCTCGCGGAAGCGGCGGATTGCCGCAATGCCGTCGACCACCGGCATGTGTAGGTCCATCAGGAGCATGTCGCAGGACCCGTCGGCCGCCGCGGCAAGGGCCGCGGCTCCGTCGGCGGCCACCACCGGCTCGTGGCCGAGCTTGCGCAGCAGGGCCTCGCTGAGCATGCGGTTGATGTCGTTGTCGTCGGCTACGAGGATGCGCAAGGGACGCTGCGCGCAGGCGCTGTCGCAGCCCGCCCCCTCGCCATCCGCCCCGGTGAGGGAGCGCGGCTCGGGCCGGTCCCAGGGCGACAGGCCGGTGTCGCGGCCGAGCAGCGTGGCGCAAAGCTCCGTCAGCGAGGTGGCGCGCACGGGGCGGATCAGGTAGCCGCCGAAGCCCGCCTCGCGCAGGCGCGGCAGCCGGTCGCGCTCGCTCGGCGCCAGCAGCACGCCGGCGGGGGCGGCAAGTCCGGCGGCGCGGGCGCTGGCGAGCCAGGCGCCGGCATCGGTCACCGCCAGCGGGTCGAGCAGGACGAGATCGGCGGACAGAAGCGCATCGTCGTCGTCCTCCTTGCCCGGGGCAAGCAGCGTGGTCGCGGCACCTTGCGCGGCCAGCGAACGGGCGATTAGCGGCATCTCGATGCAGCTCGCCGACACAAGCGCGATGCGGGAGCCGGCCAAGGGCCGCGCGGCCGGAGCCGGCGCGGGCAGGGCCGGGGCGGCGCGAAGCGGCAGCTCGACGCGGAAGGTGGCGCCCTCGCCCGGCGCGGAACAGGCGATCACGTCGCCGCCCATCAGCCGGGCCAGCCGGCGCGAAATGGCGAGGCCGAGGCCGGCGCCGTCGAAGCGGCGGGCCGGGCCGTGGTCGACCTGCTCGAACTCCTCGAACAGCCGTTCGGCCTCTTCCGGGGCAAAGCCGATGCCGGTGTCGCGCACGGTGATGGCGAAGCGGCGCGAGGGACCTTCGGGGGTGTCTTCTCCGGTCTCGGCGATCGGCTCGATGCAGATCTCGACGCCGCCGGTCTCGGTGAATTTCAGCCCGTTGCCGGCCAGGTTGAACAGGATCTGGCGCAGGCGCGTCGGGTCGGCGACGAGACGCGCAGGCATGTCGGGCGCGATATAGCAGCCGATCTCCAGCCCCTTCGACTGGGCACGCGGCGACAGCAGCTCCACGACGCTTTCGGCAAGCGGGGCAAGGGCGATCTCCTCGGGCGCAAGGTCGAGGCGGCCGGCCTCGATGCGCGAGAGGTCGAGCACTTCGTTGATCAGGAGCAGCAGGATCTCGCCGGAGGCGCGCACCGCTTCCACATAGCTTGCCTGCTCGGCCGTCAGCCGCGTGTCGGCGAGCAGACCCGTCATGCCGAGAATGCCGTTGAGCGGGGTGCGGATCTCGTGGCTGACGGTGGCGAGGAACCGGCTCTTGGAGGCGTTTGCGGTCTCCGCCTGGTTGCGCGCGGCAAGCAGGGCGTCCTCGATGCGGCGGCGGTCGGTGACGTCGCGCAGGATGGTCTGGATCAAGGGTTCGCCGCTGGTGCCGTCGCGCACCGGCACGTCGCGCCGGGCGAACCAGCGCTCGCCGCCGGAAGTCTGCATCCGGATGTCGCGGCTGGCCTCGTCTTCGGCCGTGCTGCCGTTCGCCTCCGGCAGGGCGGGGGCCCAGCCCTCCGGGAACAGCCGTTCGGCGGCATCGTTGGCATAGACGATCTCGCCGCCGGCGCGCCAGCGGGTGACCACGTCGCCCAGCGTGTCGAGCACGTCGCGCAGCCGGCCGTCGCTTTCCTTCAGCCGCCAGGTCTCGTCGCGCAGCTGCTCGTTTTCGGCTCTGAGCAGGTTGCGCTCGGAGGCGAGCGCGGCGAGGCGGGCGCTCGCTTGCGCCATTGTCCGCATATGGGTGCCGCGCTGGGCCTGCAGCAGGCCGGCAAGGCCGATGGCGAGCCCGGCGATGGCGAGCGCGGCGCCGGAGGCGGCAAGGCGCATCTGCTCGGGCACCAGCCAGATGGTGAGCGCGGCGCCGGCGAGAAAGCTGGCGGAGGCGACGGCGATCGTCAGCAGCGAGGGGGCGGAAACGGCGGGCGTGCGCGGGGAAGCTTCGGCGCGCTCGGGCGCGTTCGGCCCGGTGTCGCTGTGCTCCGTTCCGTCATGGCGTTTCGGGGCGGCCACCTGCTCTCCTCGTAAATCGGCTGGCTCGTACAAGGCGCACGAACCCGCCGATCTTCGAGGGGAGAGATTGAGAAACCGTTGCGGCAAAAGGACCTTGGGTCAGCGGTCCCTAGGCGGCGGTCGCCAGGTCGTTGAGGATCCCGGCCGCCAGCTCGAAGGACCGGACCCGGGCTGCGTGGTCGTGGATCATGCCGGTGACGATCAGTTCGTCGGGCTGATAGCGCTCGAGGATCGCGGAAAGCCCCTTGCGGACCGTGTCCGGCGAGCCGGTCGCCGACACGCTGAGGGCCTGGTCGACCTGCGCAAGGACATGGGGCGGGATCTCGGCCGCGACGTCCTCGACCGGGGCCGGCAGCTTGCCCGGGCGCCCGGTACGCAGCCTTGCGAAGGAGAGCACCTGCGAAGAGCGCAGGTAGCGGGCTTCGGCATCCGTGTCGGCGACGAAGACGCCGGCGGCGACCATGACGTGCGGTTCGGCGAGCTGTTCGGACGGACGGAAGGTGCTGCGATAGACGGCCAGCGCCTCCTCCAGCATCGCCGGGGCGAAATGCGAGGCGAAGGCGTAAGGCAGGCCGAAGGCGGCCGCAAGCTGCGCGCCGTAAAGGCTCGATCCGAGGATCCAGACCGGCACATGGGTGCCCTCGCCGGGAATGGCGCGGACCGGTCCGCCCTCCGACGGGTCGCCGAGATAGGCGATGAGGTCGACGACGTCCTGCGGGAAGTTGTCCTCGCCCGCCATGTGCCGGCGCAGCGCCCGGGCTGTTGCGAGGTCCGTGCCCGGCGCGCGGCCGAGGCCTAAGTCGATGCGGCCGGGAAACAGCGTTGCCAGCGTGCCGAACTGCTCGGCGATGACCAGCGGCGAATGGTTGGGCAGCATGATGCCGCCCGCCCCGACGCGGATGGTCTTCGTCGCCGCTGCCACCTGGCCGATGACGACGGACGTGGCCGCGCTGGCGATGCCCGGCATGTTGTGGTGCTCGGCAAGCCAGTAGCGGTGATAGCCCGCCGCTTCCGCCTTGCGGGCCAGATCGATGGTGTTGGCGAGCGCGTCGGCCGACGTCTTGCCTTCCGGCACGGGGGCCAGATCGAGAAGGGAATAGTGTTGCATGAGGATCTCCGTTGGGTCCTCATTTAGGATGCGGCGGCCCGGCAGCCAAGGGCGAAGGGGGAGGCAGAAGGGGGCGCTCAGGCCGCCCGGCGCTCGAGACTGGCGCCCCGGTAGCTCAGCGCCTCGGCGAGATGCAGCCGCGAGACAGCGTCCGAGCCGTCGAGATCGGCCAGCGTGCGCGCCACTTTAAGCACCCGGTGATAGCCGCGCGCGGAGAGCTGCAGCGCATCGGCCGCCGATTGCAGCAGGTCGAGGCCGGCGGCATCGGGCGCGGCGACTTGCTCGATCAGCCGCGCGCCGGTGGCGGCATTGGTGCGGGCGGAGACGCCGAGCGCGGCGTAGCGCTCGCTCTGGCGCTGGCGGGCACGGGCGACCCGCTCGGCGACCGCGGCGGAGCTTTCGGCCTGGGCAGGGCGCAACAGGTCGGAGGCGGCGACGGCCGGCACCTCGATCCGAAGGTCCAGCCGGTCGAGCAGCGGGCCGGACAGGCGCGCCTGGTATTCGGACGCGCAGCGCTCGCCGCGCCGGCAGACATGGCCGGGCTCGCCGGCATGGCCGCAGCGGCAGGGGTTCATCGCCGCGATCAGCTGGACGCGCGAGGGGTAGCTGGTGCGATGGTTGGCGCGCACGATCACCGTCTCGCCGCTTTCCAGCGGCTGGCGCAGTCCGTCGAGCACCTGCGGCTGGAACTCGGGCAACTCGTCGAGGAACAGCACGCCGTTATGGGCGAGCGAGACCTCCCCCGGCCGGGCGCGGATGCCGCCGCCGACGAGCGCTGCCATCGAGGCGGAATGATGCGGCGCGCGAAAAGGCCGGCGCTCGCTGAGCTTGCCGTCGGCAAGCTCGCCGGCGATGGAGGCGATCATCGACACTTCCAGCAGCTCGCGCGGGCTGAGCGGCGGCAGGATCGAGGGCAGGCGGGTCGCCAGCATCGACTTGCCGGCGCCCGGCGGGCCGATCATCAGGAGGTTGTGGCCGCCGGCCGCGGCGATCTCCAGCGCCCGCTTGGCGCTTTCCTGGCCGCGCACCTCGGAAAGGTCTGGCAGGACGGACGGATTGGCGCTCAGCTTCGGCTGCGGCCGGGAGAGGATCTGCGTGCCCTTGAAATGGTTGGCGAGCTGGATCAGCGAGACGGGCGCCAGGATCTCCATCTCCGGATCGGCCCATGCCGCTTCCGGGCCGCAAGGCGCGGGGCAGATCAGGCCGCGGGCGAGCGTATTGGCACCGATGGCGGCCGGCAGCACGCCGGCGACGGCGGAGATCGTGCCGTCCAGCGCCAGCTCGCCGAGCACCACGTAGCGCTCCAGCTCGGCGGCGGGCAGCGCGCCCATCGCCGCCATCAGGGCAAGCGCGATGGGCAGGTCGAAATGCGAGCCCTCCTTGGGCAGGTCGGCCGGCGCAAGGTTGACGGTGACGCGCTTGGCCGGCAGCGACAGGCCGGAGGCGATCAGCGCTGAGCGGACCCGCTCGCGGCTTTCGCCCACCGCCTTGTCCGGCAGACCGACGATGGTGAAGGCGACCTGGCCGGGGCCGATCTGCACCTGCACGTCGACAGGTTGCGCCTCTATGCCCTGGAACGCGACCGTGGTGACCCGCGAGACCATTGACCGCCCCCTCGCTCTATGACTTTGCGCGAAACTGCTGCAATCGCAATAGACTGCAACCTAGCGCAACCTCAGGTCGGTCACAACCGCAAGGAGAGGGGCCGTGTTGTCTTCGGCGCGCAAACGAAAACGGCGGAGCCCATAGGGGCCCGCCGCTGATGATCTGAAAGGTCCGCGAGAGACGGGGTGCTCAGTCCAGCCCCTCGAACAGCGCCGTCGACAGGTAGCGCTCGGCGAAGGAGGGGATGATCACGACGATACGCTTGCCCTTCATATCGGGCCGTGCGCCGACCTTGAGCGCAGCCGCGAGCGCGGCGCCGGAGGAAATGCCGACCGGCAGGCCCTCGGTGCGCGCGACCTTGCGGGCCATCTCGAAGGCCTCGTCGTTGCTCACGGTGACGACCTCGTCATAGACCGACTTGTCGAGCACGCCCGGCACGAAACCGGCGCCGATGCCCTGGATCTTGTGCGGGCCGGGATTGCCGCCGGACAGGATCGGGCTGTCGGCCGGCTCGACCGCGACCACATGCAGGCCGGGCTTGCGCTCCTTCAGCACCGAGCCGACGCCGGTGATGGTGCCGCCGGTGCCGATGCCGGAAACGAAGACGTCGACCGTGCCGTCCGTGTCGTTCCAGATCTCCTCGGCGGTGGTGCGGCGGTGGATCTCCGGGTTGGCCGGGTTCTCGAACTGCTGCGGCATCACCGCGCCGTCGATCTCCTTGACCATTTCCTCGGCGCGCGCGACCGCGCCCTTCATGCCCTTGGGGCCTTCGGTAAGCTCCAGCTCGGCGCCGAGCAGCTTGAGCATCTTGCGGCGCTCGATCGACATGGTCTCCGGCATCACCAGAATCAGGCGGTAGCCCTTGGCGGCGGCGACGAAGGCGAGCGCGATGCCGGTGTTGCCGGAGGTCGGCTCGACGAGGGTGGTCTTGCCGGGAACGATCTTGCCCTCGGCCTCCAGCGCCTCGATCATCGACACGCCGATGCGGTCCTTGACGCTGGAGATCGGGTTGAAGAACTCGAGCTTGGCGAGGATCTCCGCCCCGACGCCGGCCTCACGGGCCAGCCGGTCGAGCCGGACGAGCGGGGTGTCGCCGATGGTCTCGGTGATGGAGGCGTAGACGCGGCCACGGCCTGGCTTCTTGGCGCTCATGCTGGACTCCCTTGTTCTCGCCGGATCGCGGATGTCCGGCACGTCATTCTGTCCCCAATCTAGGGATGCGCCGCCGCGCTGACGAGACCCTGCCGTCGCTGCGGGCGGCCTCGACATGGAACATGATTCCAGAATGAGGCTTATTTTCAGAAAGTCATGCCTCTTGAGCGTGTCAATGATGCCCGGTGGAGCCGAAGCCGCCCTCTCCGCGCCGGGTCTCGTCCAGCTCGTTGACCTCGATCAGCTCGGCCCGGGCCACCGGCGCCACGACCATCTGGGCGATGCGGCTGCCGCGCTCCACCGTGAAGGGCTCGTCGCCGAGATTGATCAGGATCACCTTCACCTCGCCGCGATAGTCCGGGTCGATGGTGCCCGGCGTGTTGAGCACGGTGACACCGTGGCGCGCGGCAAGGCCGGAGCGCGGGCGCACCTGCGCCTCCGTATGCGGCGGCAGGGCGATGGCGATGCCGGTCGGCACCAGCGCGCGGGCGCCCGGCGCGATCACCAGCGGCGCCTCGACGGCGGCCAGAAGGTCCATGCCGGCGGCCTCCTCGCTCTGGTAGGACGGCAGCGGCAGGTCGAGACCGTGGGCAAGGCGACGTACGCGCAGGGGAAGGGTCATGGCTGGGATCCGTTGGTGAGACCGGGGGTGAGATCGGGAACGGTTTGAAAAAAAGGGACCGGCAACGACAGGCGCGGGCAGACGCCTCACGCCGGGCCGACGGTCGCGGCGAGCCGGCGGGCGATCTCGGCGACCAGCCGGCGCGCCACCTCGTCCTTGCTCAGCGTCGGCCAGTCGGTGACGCCGTCATGGCCGACCAGCCGCACGGTGTTGGCATCGCCGCCCATGACGCCGGTTTCCGGCGACACGTCGTTGGCGACGATCAGGTCCGCGCCCTTGCGCTCCAGCTTGCCGCGGGCGTTGTCGACGACATCGTTGGTCTCGGCGGCAAAGCCGACCACCAGGCGCGGACGGGCCGAGGAATGACGGCCGATGGTGGCCAGGATGTCCGGGTTCTCGGTCAGCGCCAGAACCGGCACCTTGCCGCTGCCGTCCTTCTTGATCTTGCGGTCGCTCTCGCCGTCGGTGCGCCAGTCGGCGACAGCCGCCGCCATCACCGCGACATCGGCCGGCAGCGCCGCCTCGACGGCGGCCAGCATCTGCCGCGCGGTCTCCACCTTCACCACATTGACGCCCGGCGGATCGGCCAGCGTCACCGGCCCGCTGACCAGCGTCACGCGGGCGCCGTGCCGCGCCATCCAGGCGGCGATGGCATGGCCCTGCTTGCCGGAGGAGCGGTTGGCGATGTAGCGGACCGGATCGATCGGCTCATGCGTCGGCCCGGAGGTGATCAGCACGTGCCGGCCGGCAAGGTCCTGCGGCACCGGATCGAGCATCGCTTCGAGCGCGGCGACGATCTCCAGCGGCTCGGCCATGCGGCCAAGGCCCGCCTCGCCGCTCTCGGCCATCTCGCCGGCATTCGGCCCGACGAAAGAGAGCCCGTCGCTCGCAAGCTGCGCCACGTTGCGGCGGGTCGCGGGATTGGCCCACATCGCCGGGTTCATCGCCGGGGCAAGCAGGACGGGCTTGTTCGAGGCGAGCAGCACGGCGCTGGCGAGATCGCCGGCAAGGCCTGCCGTCATCTTCGCCATCAGGTCGGCGGTGGCCGGCGCGACGACGATGGCATCGACCTCGCGCGACAGGCGAATATGGCCGACATCGTGTTCGTCGTCGCGGTCGAAGAGATCGGTGAAGACCTTGTCGCCGGCAAGCGCCCCCGCCGCCATCGGCGTCACGAAGCGGCAGGCGCCCTCGGTCATCACGACCCGCACGGCCGCACCGCGCTCGCGCAGGCGGCGGATCAGGTCGAGGCTCTTGTAGGCGGCGATGCCGCCGCCGATCACGAGAAGGATGCGCGTGTCAGTAAGGCTCAACGGTGCCTCCCGCTGGCTGGATGAAGGACGTCGGCGGGCGGCCGCCGTCAGCTGCCCGAGCCGAAGGAGCGCGGCGCCGGCGAGATGACCCGCGAGCCGCTGCCCGTGACCTCGTAGACCGCAAGGCCGCGCGCGTTGCGCCCGTCCCGCTCGAAGCGGAAGACGCCGTCGATGCCGAGGAAGCCGTCGCGGTTGGTCAGCACGCGCTCGGAAAAGCGTGCGGGGCCGGCGGACCGCACCAGGCCTGCGGCAAGGATCGTCGCGTCATAGGCGAGCGAGGCATTGCGCGGCGGCTGCGAGCCGTAGCGGGACTGGTAGCGCGAGGCGAAGGCCTGGAAGCCGGCGGCATCCGGACCCGGGTACCAGGCGCCGGTCAGCGGCGCCGCGTTCAGCACCTGCGGCGATTCCCACTGGCCGCTGCCGAGCAGGCGCGTCTGGCCGAGATTGACGCCGCCGGTCGACAGGGTCTGCGCCACGAAGGGTGCGACATTGCCCGCGGGCACGAAGATCGCATCGATCTGTGCGGCATTGGCGGCGATCTGGCTCGCCTTGGCGGCGATGTCCGAGGTGTCGTTGCCGGTCAGCTTGTAGCGCTCGATGGAGACGATCCGACCGCCCGCGCGGCCGACCTCCTGGCGGAAGGCGGCCTCGGCCACCGCGCCATAGGTGTCGTCCGGCAGCAGCGCTGCGAAGGAGCGCTTGCCCTGGGCCGCGGCATAGGAAACGATCCGTGCCACGTCGCTGCGCGGCAGGAAGCTCAACAGGTAGACGCCGCGCGAGGCGACGGCCTCGTCGCTGGAAAAGGCGACGACGGGAATGCCGGAGGAGCGCGCGGTCGTGGCCGCCCCGCCGACGGCCGGCGCGAAGACCGGCCCGAGAATCAGTTCCGCACCTTCGGCAAGGGCCGCCTGGGTGGCCGCCTGCGCGCCCTGCGCGGTGCCGCCGGTGTCCTTGATCAGGATCTGCACGTCGGCGCCCTGGAAGTCGGACAGTGCCAGCTCGGCGGTGTTGCGGAAGACGGTGGCGATGGAGGAGGCGCTGCCGCCGCCGCTCATCGGCAGCAGCATGGCAACGCGCACCGAGCCCTGGCCGATGGTCTCGCCGCTCACGGTCGGCTGGCCCGGGGGCGTCGAGGGATAGCCGGGATATTCGCCCATGGTCGAGCCGCTGCAGCCGGCAAGCGCCAGGGCAGCTCCGAGCGAGAGCGCAAGGACGGATCGCCGCGCATGCATCATCTTGTCCAGAACTCCAAGCACTGTCCCCGATCTCCCGTCTGCCCGGCCTTGCCTGCCGCAAGGCGGGTGTACCGCCGCCGGCCCCGGGTGCGAACGGGCCGCCGACCGCAAAATGCTTAGCAGCACCGCCCGCCGGCTGCAAATCCTCGCTCGCCGCCTTGGCCTTGACCGCGTTTCCTGCCAAAACGGGCGAAAGCCCGCCCGGCGGGCTCCCGTTCGCATGAAAGCCGACCCCATGTCCTCCACCGAGCCGGACCAGAGCGAAGCGCCGAAGCCGGCCTCCCGCGACTTCTTCATCGGCGCCCATCGCATGACGGCGCCCTCGCTCGCCTGCGGCCTCTATATCGTCGCAACGCCGATCGGCAATCTCGGTGACATGACGGTGCGCGGGCTGGAGGTGCTGGCGGCGGCCGATCTCGTCGCCTGCGAGGACACGCGCGTCACGTCCACCTTGATGCAGCGCTTCGGGTTGAAGACGCCGCTCACCGCCTATCACGAGCACAATGCGCAGAAGGTGCGCCCGCGCCTGATGGCGGCGCTGGAGGCCGGGCGCGCCGTCGCGCTGGTTTCCGATGCCGGCACGCCGCTCGTTTCCGATCCCGGCTACCGGCTGGTGCGCGAAGTGGTCGAGGCCGGCCACAAGGTCTTCCCCGTGCCCGGCGCCAGCGCGCCGCTGGCCGCGCTCGTCGCCTCCGGCCTGCCGTCGGACACGTTCTGCTTTGCCGGCTTTCTGCCGCAAAAGGGCGGGCCGCGCAGCGCAAGGCTGGAAGAGCTCTCGCGCATTCCCGCAACGCTGATCTTCTTCGAAAGCCCGCATCGCATCGCCGCCTCGCTTGCCGACATGGCGAGCGTGTTCGGCGGCGAGCGGGAGGCGGCGGTCGCCCGCGAGATCACCAAGCGGTTCGAGACCTTCGAGCGCGGCACGCTGGAAGAACTCGCCCGCCATTTCGCCGAAGGGCCGGCGCGCGGCGAGTTCGTCGTGGTCATCGCCCCGCCGCCCGAGCGGCCGGAAGCCGATGCGGGCGATGCCGATGCGTTGCTCGCCGAGGCACTGAAGACCATGAAGGCGGCCGGTGCCGCCAAGCATGTGGCGCAGCTTACCGGCCTCGACCGCAAGGACCTTTACGCGCGCGCCCTGGAGATGAAGGCGAAGTGACGCGGCGGGGCGCTGCTTTGCCCTCGATTGCTGCCCGTGCTACTCGGGCGGGTAAGCCTTTGAACCCGCCAGCGGAGCGCCGTGCATGACCAAGATCATCCTGGTTTTCTTTGCTGCCGTCGCCGCGATCCAGGTGATCAAGCCGCTCGGCTGGCCGGGGCTCAAGCACCGCCGCGATGCCTGGAAGCTCGCCGCCGGCGGGTTTCTCCTGACGGTGATGGCGGTGATCCTCGCCGCCATGTTCCAGCCCTCCGCATGACCCGGGGCGGCGCGCAAGAGCCGGGCAGCACCCGCCGGCGGCGCGGCGCCTACCGGCTGGGCCTGAGGGCCGAGACGCTGGCCGCGCTCTACCTGCGGGCGAGGGGCTGGCGGATCCTGGCCCGGCGCTTTCGCGCCGGTAGCGGCGAGATCGACATCATCGCCCGGCGGGGCAGGACGATCGCCTTCATCGAGGTCAAGGCGCGCGCCGACCTCGATGCGGCGCTGGCCGCGATCACCCCGTCGGCGCAGCGTCGGATCGCGTCTGCTGCCCGCACCTGGTGCGCCGGGCGCGAGGATCTCGGCGCCATGACGCTGCGCTTCGACGCGGTGCTGGTCTCGCCCTGGCGGCTGCCGGTGCACATCGCCGACGCCTTCGCCGTCGCGGAACGGTGATCGTTCGGGCGCCCGCGCACTGGACAAAGCCCGGCGCGGGTCGCATATCCTGTCCCCAACCGCGGGGCGCCCGCCCCGCCTTCCCGTCCGTCGTTCAGCGCGCCGTTCCGGCGCCGGAGACCTTCCGATGACCTCTTCCACCCCTTCGACCTCCGGCCAGGCCTCTCCCCGGCTGAAGGTCGCGGTCCAGATGGACCACATTTCCTCCATCAACATCGCCGGCGACAGCGCCTTTGCGATGATGCTCGAGGCGCAGACCCGCGGCCACGCGCTCTTCCACTACACGCCCGACCGGCTGGCGATGAACGGCAACACCGTGACGGCCTCGCTGGAGCCGGTCACTGTGCGCGACGAGACGGGCAACCACTTCACCCTCGGCGAGCGGAAGCTGACGGACCTCTCCGAAATGGACGTCGTCCTGATGCGGCAGGACCCGCCCTTCGACATGGCCTATGTCGCGGCGACCCACATGCTGGAGAAGATCCACCCCAAGACCCTGGTGGTGAACGACCCGGCCTCGGTGCGCAATGCGCCGGAAAAGCTCTTCGTCACCGAGTTCCCGGACCTGATGCCGGAAACCCTGATCACCCGCGACCGTGCCGCCATCGACGCCTTCCGCGCCGAGCATGGCGACATCGTTATGAAGCCGCTGTTCGGCCATGGCGGGGCGGCGGTGTTCCGCATCACCTCGGACGATCTCAACTACGGCTCGCTCTACGATTTCTTCGCCGCCACCTTCCGCGAGCCCTGGGTGATCCAGCGCTTCCTGCCCGAGGTGTCGAAGGGCGACAAGCGCATCCTGCTGGTCGACGGCGAGTTCGCCGGTGCGGTCAACCGGGTGCCGCAGGAGGGCGACCTGCGCTCCAACATGGTGCGCGGCGGCGCGGCGCGCGAGGCCGACCTCACCCCGCGCGAACGCGAGATCTGCGCCCGTCTCGGCCCGGCCCTGCGCAAAAAGGGGCTGATCCTCGTCGGCATCGACGTCATCGACGGCTACCTGACGGAGATCAACGTCACCGCCCCGACTGGCATCCGTGCCGTTGCAAGGCTGGGCGGACCGGACATCGCGGCCCGCGTCTGGGACGTGGTGGAGGCCAAGCGCGCCCAAGCCTGACTTACTGGCGCCTGACGCAATTAGCGAGAAGCGGGGCCGGCCTTACGAGCCCGGCCCCATCAGCCGGTCGATCGGCACGTAGTCGTCGCTGAGAACCGGTGGATCGATGCGGGCAACGAGCGCGTCGATCCGCTGCTCCGGCATGCGGGCGAGGATGCGGCTTGCCGCCCCCTCTGCCACGGGTGGCAGCACGAAGCGGGCCTGAGGCGTCGGCATGCGCCCGGCGATCAGCACGAAGGTGGTGCGCCCGCCGGCGGTGAAGTCTTCCGCCTCGACCCAGACCTCGACCACCGGAAAGGCGGTACGCAGGGTGCGCACCGTGGCGGCCAGTGCCTGCAGCCGGTCCATGTGGTCGATGAGGTTCATCGCGTAATGGCCGTTTTCGGCAAGGCTCTCGGCGATCTCGGCATAGAACTCGCGCGTCACCAGATGCGCCGGCACGGCGATGTCGGTGAAGGCGTCGCCGACGATCACCTGGAAGCCGCTGAGCGAGGCGAGGCGGGCTCTCGCATCCGCATGGACGACGGTGAAGCGCGACGGGTCGACGTCGAAGTCGCGCGCGGCCATCCGCGTCACCTGCGGATCGATCTCTGCGACGACGAGGCCCGGGCGGGCACCGTCCCGCGTCCAGGCGCGCGGCAGCGTCAGCGATCCGCCTCCGATGAAATAGGCCTGCTCGGGCGCATCGCCGAGCCGGGCGCGGGTCACCGCGTCGATGATCGCCGCATAGGGCATTTCCAGCCGCGCCGGATCGCCGAGCACGTTGATGCCGTGGCCGAGGTGATCGAGCACCATCAGCCGGGTCGGCGCCCCGAAATCGGCCGAGACGTCCAGCGAACGGATGCAGTAGTAGCGGCTTTCGATGTCGCAGATCTTCTGCGGCAGGAACGGGCCGGTGGCGGTGGCGAAAAGCGCAAGGACCGTGATGCCGGCAGCCGCCGTGAGCGAGGTGCCGTCCGACCCGCGCGGCACGCGGCGGGCCATCCACAGGCAGCACAGCGCGAACAGGGAGTAGGCGGCGGCGACGGTGATCAGCGTGCGGGCGGTGCCGAGCCAGGAGATGAACAGATAGCCGGCGGCCAGCGTGCCGGCGATGGCGCCGATGGCCGAGACCGCATGCAGGGCGCCGAGCGCCCGGCCGCTGCGGACCCGGTCCTCGATGGCGAGCCGCGCCAGGATCGGCGAGGGAATGCCGGCGGCGAAGGACGGCAGGAAGAACAGCAGCATCGCCAGCGCGACGATGCCGGCGACCGGATCTGTCAGGCTGGAGAGCACCGGGCCGGAGACCCAGCGCAGCAAAGGCAGGGCGGCGATGGTCGTGATCGCCCCGAGCGCGCCGGAGATGGCGAGCCACATGAGGCCGGTGCGCGCCGGGCGGTCGGCGACGAGGCCGCCGGCCCAGTGCCCGGCGGAAAAGCCGGCCAGCACCACGGCGATCACCGCCGTCCAGGTATAGAGCGACATGCCGACATAGGGTGCCAGCATTCTGCCTGCGACGATCTCCACCACGAGGCCGGCGGCGGCCACCACGAACTGCGCGGCGAGCAGGAACCAGAACGGCGCGGGCGCCGTGCTGGCAAGGGCAGAGGAAGCCGGGCGGGATGCTTCGGCGTGATCGGGCGGGGGCAGGACGGCGTCTGTCATGACGCGAGCCTAGCCGCCCCGCGCCCGCCCGCAAAGCGGATCATGAGGATATCCTGATATTCGAAAGCGGATATCTCAGAAGCGGAGTGGCAGGTGGTCAGGCGGGCGCGCCGATGCGGTCCGGATGGGCGGCGGCGAAGGCCTCCATCTCGGTGCAGGCCGTGTCGATGGCCACCAGCTTCGGCAGGGCGGCGAGATCGACGCCCCAGCGGCGGGCATTGTACATCTGCGGCACCAAGCAGAGGTCCGCCAGGGTCGGCGTGTCGCCATGGCAGAAGCGGCCCGTGCGCGGGTCGTCCAGCATGCGCTCCAGTGCCGCCAGCCCCTTGCCGATATAGGTGCGCATCCAGGCGGCCTTGGCCTCGTCGCCGCCGCCGGTGATCTCGGCAACGTGATTGGCGACCGACAGGTTGCAGATCGGATGGATCTCCATGGCAATGGCATGGGACAGCGCGCGGACCCGGTGGCGGCCGGCGGCATCGGCCGGCATCAGGGTCGAGGCCGGCTGGTTGGTCTCGTGCAGGTACTCGATGATGGCGAGCGACTGGGTCAGCTCGTGCCCGTCGATCTCCAGCGTCGGGACCAGCCCTTGCGGGTTGCGGGCCAGGTTCTCCGCTGCCCGGTGGGCGCCGGTGAGCAGGTTCACCGGAGCCGCATCGTAGGCGATGCCGAGCAGGTTGAGCGCGATGCGCACGCGGTAGCTTGCAGACGAACGCCAGTAGTCGTGAAGGACGGGTCGCGTCACCGGTCTCTCTCCCGTTAGGTGTCTTGGTGCCGCATCGCGGCCTGTATGGCATCGCATATCGCATGCCGGCCGCCGACGGCCAAGCGCCGCGTCGGGACGCCGGCTTTCGAGTTGCCACAAAAAATTTGACTATTTGGTCAAAATTCGGCCCAATGATCTCGGACGTGCTCCCACCCAACGAGGCGCGCGCCAAGCAAATCGCCAGAGCCGACGCAGGACAATAGCGGGATCCCCTTCCGGTCCCGGTCCGACGACAGAAACGGATCGCCTGCGTTCCAGAGGAGAACATCGACGCCGGAGCCCGCGCCCGCGGCCCGGTGCAATCGGAGGTGCAGCCATGGCTGATGCACTCGTGAACCCCGACATCCGTGCGGGGCGACTGACGGCCGACGACTACCTGGAGAATTTCGAGGATCTGCATCCGCCGCTCGGCGTCCATGAGGCGCGGGTCGAGGCGGATCGCTGCTATTTCTGCTACGACGCGCCCTGCACGATCGCCTGCCCGACCTCCATCGACATCCCGAAGTTCATCCGCCAGATCGCCACCGGCAATCCGCTCGGCTCGGCCAAGACGATCTTCGAGCAGAACATCCTCGGCGGCATGTGCGCCCGCGTTTGCCCGACCGAGACCCTGTGCGAGGAGGCCTGCGTGCGCAACCTCGCCGAGGACCGGCCCGTGTCCATCGGCCTGCTGCAGCGCCACGCGACCGACACGTTCCTGGCGCGCGATGCCTCCCTGCCCTACGAGCGCGCAGCGCCCACCGGCAAGCGCGTTGCCGTCGTCGGCGGCGGCCCGGCCGGGCTCGCCTGTGCCCATGCGCTGGCGCGCGAGGGGCATGACGTCACGATCTTCGAGGCGCGGGCCAAGCTCGGCGGCCTCAACGAATACGGCATCGCCGCCTACAAGACGACGCATGGCTTTGCCCAGGCGGAGGTCGACTTCGTCCTGTCCATCGGCGGCATCACGGTGGAGTGCAACACCGCGCTCGGCCGCGACATCACGCTGCAAGGCCTGCGCCGCGACTTCGACGCGGTGTTCCTCGGCATGGGGCTCGGCGGCGTCAACGCGCTCAAGACCGAAGGCGAGGATCTGGCCGGCGTCATCGACGCGGTCGCCTATATCGCCGAGCTGCGCCAGGCGCAGGACCTCTCCGCCCTGCCGGTCGGCCGCAAGGTCGTGGTGATCGGCGGCGGCATGACCGCCATCGACATCGCCGTGCAGATCAAGCGTCTCGGCGCGGAAGAGGTGACCATCGCCTATCGCCGCGACCGAGAGGCGATGAAGGCCAGCGCCTACGAGCAGGAGATCGCCCTGACCAACGGGGTGGTGATCCGCGAGTGTCTGGCGCCCCGCCGGCTGATCGGCGAGGGCGGCCATGTGCGGGCCATCGAGCTGGAGCGGATGCTGCCCGACAGCGCCGGCCGGCTGACGGGAACCGGCGAGAGCGTGACGCTGGAAGCGGACCAGGTGTTCAAGGCGATCGGCCAGACCTTCGTGCCGGACGCGCTGGGCGGAGGCGAGGCGCTGGAGCTCGACGGCGGCCGGATCGGCGTCGACGCGGACCGCCGCACCTCGCTTGCCGACGTGTGGGCCGGCGGCGATTGCGTGGCCGGAGGCGAGGACCTGACGGTCGCGTCGGTCGAGGACGGCAAGATCGCCGCGGCCTCGATCCACGCGGCGCTGACCGCCTGAGCGCGGCAGGTCTTCCCAACCCGTACCCTTCACTCCCGAACATCCGTGGGGAGGATTTTCAGATGGCCGATCTTCGCACCAACTTTCTCGGCATCAAGTCGCCGAACCCGTTCTGGCTGGCCTCCGCGCCGCCGACCGACAAGGAATACAACGTCGTCCGCGCCTTCAAGGCGGGCTGGGGCGGCGTCGTCTGGAAGACGCTCGGCGAGGACCCGGCGGTGGTCAATGTCAACGGCCCGCGCTACGGCGCGATCCACGGGCCGGACCGCTCGTTGCTCGGGTTCAACAATATCGAGCTGATCACCGACCGCCCGCTGGAGACGAACCTGCGCGAGATCAAGCAGGTCAAGCGCGACTGGCCGGACCGGGCGCTCGTCGTCTCGCTGATGGTGCCCTGCGAGGAGCAGAACTGGATCGACATCCTGCGCCGCGTCGAGGAGACGGAAGCCGACGGCGTCGAGCTGAACTTCGGCTGTCCGCACGGCATGTCCGAGCGCGGCATGGGCTCGGCCGTCGGCCAGGTGCCCGAGTACATCGAGATGGTGACGCGCTGGTGCAAGCAGCACACGCGCATGCCGGTGATCGTCAAGCTGACGCCGAACATCACCGACATCCGCAACCCGGCCCGGGCCGCCCATGCGGGCGGGGCCGACGCGGTGTCCCTGATCAACACGATCAACTCGATCGTCTCGGTCGACCTCGACCAGATGGCCCCCTATCCGACCATCGACGGGCAGGGCGCCCATGGCGGCTATTGCGGCCCGGCGGTCAAGCCGATCGCCCTCAACATGGTCGCCGAGATCGCCCGCGATCCGCAGACCCACGGCCTGCCGATCTCCGGTATCGGCGGGGTGACGACGTGGCGGGACGCGGCCGAGTTCATGGCGCTGGGCGCCGGCACGGTGCAGGTCTGCACCGCGGCGATGACCTACGGCTTCCGCATCGTCGAGGACCTGATCGACGGCCTGTCCGACTGGATGGACGAAAAGGGCTACACCTCGGTCGATGAGGTGGTCGGGCGGGCGGTGCCCAAAGTCACCGACTGGCAGCGGCTCAACCTCAACTACGTGGTCAAGGCGCGCATCGACCAGGATGCCTGCATCAAGTGCGGCCGCTGCCACATCGCCTGCGAGGACACCTCGCACCAGGCGATCACCGCGATGAAGGACGGCTTGCGCCATTTCGAGGTGATTGACGAGGAGTGCGTGGGCTGCAACCTGTGCGTCTCGGTCTGTCCGGTCGAGGACTGCATCACCATGGAGCACATTGCCGAGGGCACGGACCCGCGCACCGGCAAGCCGATCAATCCGAACTATGCCAACTGGACGACCCATCCCAACAACCCCAACCGGGTGCCGGAAGCAGCAGAATGACGATGTGCGAAAGACGGGCGGCGCGTTGACCACCGCTGCCGCCCCTGCGGATGCCGGCGAAACCGGGCGCGCCCACGTGGCGATGCTCGGTTTCGTCTTTCTGGTCTCCACCTCGTTTCCGCTCGGCCATGCGATCACCGGGGCGCTCGACCCGGCGGTGCTGACCGCGCTGCGCTTCTGCATCGCCGCGGCGATCTTTGCCGCTATCGTCACGGTGAAGCGGCAATGGGCGCTGCCGAAGCTCTCGCGCCTGCCGGTCTATCTGCTGATCGCGTTGTTGCTGGACATCTTCTTCGTGACGATGTTCGAGGCCTTGCGGCTGACCAGCGCACTCAATGCGGGCGCGGTCTTCACCTTGCTTCCCGCCTTCACCGCGCTGGCCGGCCTTGCGCTGCTCGGCCAGCGGATCTCGCGGCGGCAGGTGGTGTGCCTTGGCGTGGGGGCGGCAGGCGCCCTGCTGGTGCTGTTCGGCGACGATCTCACCCGGCTCGCGCGGCTGGAGTTCGGTCCCGGCGAGCGCATCTATCTCTTCGGCGTCGCCGCCTATGCCTTCTATGCTCCCCTGATGCGGCTCTTCAATCGCGGCGAGCCGCTGGAGATCTTCAATTTCTGGATCCTGACCGCCGGCGCGGCGATGCTGCTGGTCTATGGCCGCGCCGAACTGGCGGCGACCGAGTGGGCCGCGGTGCCGCTGCCGGTGCTGGTCGGCATTGCTTATCTCGCGGTGTTTCCGACGGCGACCAGCTTCTTCTGCGCCACCTATGCCAGCCTGCGCCTGCCGGCGGGGCCGGTAATGGCCTACACCTATCTGCTGCCGTCCTTTGTACTGCTGGAGACTGTGGTGATGGGTGCGCCCTGGCCGGGCGCCTGGACGCTGGCCGGTGTCGCGGTGACGGCGGCAGCGACCTTCGTGCTGCAGCGGGACGGCCGCAACGCGAAGCCGCGGGCCGCCTGAGCCGCTGCTTTTTCCGCTGGCGCTACTTCGTCAGCTCGGTGGCGAAATGGGCGATGGTCCGGCGATAGACCTCGGCCCGGTTCCAGTCGCGCAGCACGCCGTAATTGCTGCTGCCGGGCGACCAGTCGCCGCCCTTTTGCCAGCCGTGCTGGCGCAGGAAATTGGCGGTGGAGGCGAAGACATCCGCCGGGCTGCGGATCAGGTTCGGCCGGCCGTCGCCGTCGAAATCGACCGCGAAGCGCTCGTAGCTGGAGGCGAGGAACTGGGTCTGGCCGATCTCGCCGGCCCAGGCGCCCTTCATCTCGGAAATCCGCATCTGGCCGCGGTCGGCGATGCGCAGGGCGCTCATCAGCTCGTTGGTGAAGAAGGCCGAGCGGCGGCAGTCATAGGCAAGCGCCGACAGGGAGGAGAAGATCGGAATGTCGCCCATGAAGCCGCCGAAGCCGGATTCCAGCCCCCAGATCGAGACGATGACCTCCTTCGGCACGCCGTACTTGCGCTCCACCCGGTCGAGCACGACCGCATGCTGCTTCATGCGGCGCTTGCCGATGGCGATGGTCGAGGGCGGGGCGCGGCGGGCCAGGAACTGCTCGAAGGAGAGCTTGAACGATTTCTGGTTGCGGTCGAGACGGATGACCTTGGAGTTGTAGGTCATGCCGCCGAGCGCGGCTTCCACCGTGCGGCTGGAAATGCCGGAGGCCACCGCCTCGCGCTTGAAGCTGGCGAGCCAGGCCGGGAAGCCGGCGGCATTGTTTCCGCATTTCGCGGCCAGCGCGGGTCCGGCCAGCGTCAGCGGAGCGGAAAGCAGAAGGGCGGCGACTACGAGGGCCTTGCGCATGCGGTCTCCCGTTCAGGGCCAAGCAGGGACGGCAAAGCACGTCCCCTGTCGAAAGCAGGATACAGGCGGCAAGGGCAAGATCAAGGCGAACCGGGACGCGGCAGCAGGCCGGCGAAGATAAGATCGGTGAGCGCCTGCAACGCCTGGCGGCGGAAGGCCTCGTCATGGATGCCGCTGCCGGTGATCGCCTCGATCTGCGGCGCGAAGTCGGCATAGGTCTGCGTCGTCGCCCAGATCAGGAAGATGAGGTGGGTGGGATCGACCGGGCGGATGCGCCCGCTCTCGGCCCAGTGGCGCAGCACCTGCGACTTCTCCTCCACCAGGGCTTTCAGCGGGCCTTCCAGCACGTCGCGCATCATCGGCGCGCCTTGCAGCATCTCGTTGGCGAAGAGGCGCGAGGCTTCAGGATAGTCGGCGGAAAAGCGCAGCTTCTGCTCGATATAGGCGGTGAGCTCGGTGCGCGGGTCGCCTTCCGGGTCGAGTGTGCGCAAGGGGGCCAGCCAGCGGTCGAGCAGGTCCGCCAGCACCGCCTTGTAGATCTCCGACTTGGAGCCGAAATAGTAGAGCAGGTTCGACTTCGACATGCCCGCGTCCTCGGCGATCTGGTCGACGCGGGCGCCGCGATAGCCGAAGCGCGAGAAGGTGCCGAGCGCGGCCTCCAGGATGCGGGCGCGGTTCTTCTCCTGGATGCGGGTGCGCGGCGCGCCCTCGCCGTCGGGCTCAAGGCCTCCCGCATTTGCCCGTGTCGGGCCTGCCTCCATCTGCTTTCCGTCCCTGTCTGTCGCCGCGCCGGTCAGGCCGCGCCGTTGCTGGCGCCAGCATCGCGCGGCGTGTCGTCGGCGGCAAGCCCGGCCGGCGGGATCGCCCCGATGCCGGTCAGGATGATGCCGGTCACGGTGCGCTTGGCGTCCTCGAACTGCGCGTCGGACAGGGGCTGCCCGCCGTTCAGCGTGTCGATCTGGTGGTTGAAGTCGGCATAGTGCTGGGTGGTCGCCCAGATCATGTAGAGCAGGTATTGCGGATCGACGGGCGCGATCCGGCCGCTGGCGATCCAGCGCTCGATGGCCGCGACTCGCGAGGCGGTCCACTCGGTCAGCGTCGTCTCCAGATAGTCCTGGATCACCGGCGCCTTGTGCAGGATCTCGTTGGCCCAGACCTTGGAGCCCATCGGGTGGGCGCGCGAGACGTCCATCTTCTTGGAGATGTAGGCGGTCAGCGCATCGACCGGATCGTCGTTCTCGTCGAACGAGTTCGCCGCCTCCAGCCAGATGTTGAAGATATGCTCGACGACCCGCCGGTAGAGCGCTTCCTTGGTCGGGAAATAATAGTGCAGGTTGGCCTTCGGGATGCCGGCGCGGTCGGCGATCATGCCCGTGGTCGCGCCGCGAAATCCGCTCTCGGCGAAGACCTCCTCGGCCGCCTTCAGGATGACGCGCTCGTTCTCCGCCCGGATCGCGCTCTTCTGCGATCCGTCCTGCGCCTTGCCCGGTGTCCTGTCTCTGCCGCTCATCTCTCCCGGCCGTCCGCTGCGGTGAGTGCCTATTGGGCAGGCGGGCCAAAAAATTGACCTTGACCGGATGGTCAAGCCTTCCTACGCTCGATTTGACCATTTGGTCAGGTTTTTTGGCCTGGCGCAATGGCAAACAGCGGCGGACCACCGGCGGACATCAAACAGACCGGGGCCGCGCACTTTCCAGATTTCGGCCGGAGCGCGAGGACGCGAAGGCCGCCCGGATGAGACTGTGCATCCGGACGACGGGGAACGGCCGGCGGTGCGACGAGCGCCGCCCGATGCCAGGGGATGACGCTGAGGGTTTGCGGGAAGCTTTGCTCCGCCCCCTGCCCATGCCGGCCGCAATTTGAGACGGACAGGGCGCCCGGGCCGCTACCCGGCCGGGCGAGCGGAGGAACCATGTCGAAGTCCGGTCTTGCCAGCATCGAGAACGCCATCGGCGGGGCGCGTGTCGTCTCCCGCTCCACCAGGACGCAAGGGGTGTTCAACCCGGCGACCGGCGAGCAGACCGCCGTCCTGCCGCTGTCGAGCGCGGCCGAGGTCGCGGAAGCGATTGCGGCGGCGAAGGCCGCCTTCCCCGCCTGGCGCGACACGCCGCCGCTCAAGCGCGCGCGCATGATGTTCCGCTTCAAGGAGCTGCTCTCCGCCCATGCCGACGACATCGCGAGGGCGATCTCGGCCGAACACGGCAAGACCCATGACGATGCCCTGGGCGAGGTGGCGCGCGGCATCGAGGTGGTGGAATTCGCCTGCGGCATCCCGCATCTCTTGAAGGGCGAGTTCGCCCGCAATGTCGGCCCGGCCATCGACAGCTATTCCGACCGCCAGCCGCTCGGCGTCGTCGCCGGCATCACCCCGTTCAACTTCCCGGCCATGGTGCCGCTGTGGATGTACCCGATCGCGGTCGCCTGCGGGAACACCTTCGTGCTGAAGCCGTCGGAGCGCGACCCTTCCGCCGTCATGGTGGTCTACGACCTGTTCCGGAAGTCGGGTTTCCCGGACGGGGTGCTCAATGTCGTGCATGGCGACAAGGAGGCGGTCGACGTGCTGCTGACCCATCCGGACGTCAAGGCGGTGTCCTTCGTCGGCTCCACGCCGATTGCCGAATACGTCTACACGACCGGCACCGCGCACGGAAAGCGGGTGCAGGCGCTGGGCGGCGCCAAGAACCACATGATCGTCATGCCGGATGCCGACATGGACCAGGCCGCCGACGCGCTGATGGGCGCGGGCTACGGCTCGGCCGGCGAGCGCTGCATGGCGATCTCCGTCGCCGTTCCCATCGGCGAGGAGACTGCCGACCGGCTGGTGGAAAAGCTGGTGCCCCGCGTGCAGGCGCTGAAGATCGGCCCGGCCACCGACCGCGAGGCGGAGATGGGCCCGCTGGTGACAGAGGCGCATATGCGCAAGGTGCTCGGCTATATCGACCAGGGCGTCAAGGAAGGCGCGGACCTGCTGGTCGACGGGCGCGGCTTCTCGCTGCAGGGCTACGAGAACGGCTATTTCGTCGGCGGCACCCTGTTCGACCGGGTGACCCGCGACATGACGATCTACCGCGAGGAGATCTTCGGCCCCGTCCTGTCGGTGGTGCGCGCCGGCGGCTACGAGGAAGCCCTGTCGCTGATCAACGAGCACGAATACGGCAACGGCACCGCGATCTTCACCCGCGACGGCGATGCCGCGCGCGCCTTTGCCGACCGCATCGAGGTGGGCATGGTCGGCATCAACGTGCCGATCCCGGTGCCGGTCGCCTATTTCTCCTTCGGCGGCTGGAAACGCTCGCTGTTCGGGGACCATTCGATCTACGGCGCGGAAGGCGTGCGCTTCAACACGCGCCTCAAGACGGTGACGACGCGCTGGCCGGCCGGTATCAAGGACGGCGCCGTCTATACCTTTCCCAACATGGAGTGAGCGCCGACGGCGCCGCCGCACCGGACCAAGAGGGAGTGAGCTGAATGACCGCACCGGGCAAGAACCTGCGCATCGACGCCGACCGCCTGTGGGACGCCCTGATGGAGATGGCGAAGATCGGCCCGGGCGTAGCCGGCGGCAACAACCGCCAGTCCCTGACCGACGCCGACAACGAGGGCCGCAAGCTGTTCCAGGCCTGGTGCGAGGCGGCCGGGATGAGCATGGGCGTCGACGCCATGGGCAACATGTTCATGACGCGCCCTGGCACCGATCCCGATGCCCTGCCCGTCTATGTCGGTTCGCATCTCGACACCCAGCCGACGGGCGGCAAATACGACGGCGTGCTCGGCGTGCTCGGCGCGCTGGAACTGGTGCGTACCCTCAACGACCTCAACATCCGCACGAAGCGGCCCATCGTCGTCACCAACTGGACCAACGAGGAGGGGACGCGATTCGCCCCCGCCATGCTGGCCTCCGGCGTCTTTGCCGGGGTGCACGATCTCGACTGGGCCTATGAGCGCAAGGACGCGGAGGGGCGCACCGTCGGCGACGAGCTGAAGCGCATCGGCTGGGTCGGCGAGGAAGAGGTCGGCGCGCGCAAGATGCACGCGATGTTCGAGCTGCATATCGAGCAGGGACCGATCCTGGAGGCCGAGGGCAAGGATATCGGCGTCGTCACCCACGGCCAGGGCCTGTGGTGGCTGGAAGTCACCGTGACCGGCAAGGAGAGCCATACCGGCTCGACGCCGATGCCGATGCGCCGCAATGCCGGCCTCGGCATGGCGCGGATGACCGAGCTGGTGCACGAGATTGCGATGAAGCACCAGCCGCGCGCGGTCGGCGCCATCGGCCATTGCGACGTCCATCCCAACTCGCGCAACGTCATTCCCGGCAAGGTGGTCTTCACCGTCGACTTCCGCTCGCCCGATCGCGAGACGCTGGATGCGATGAAGGCGGAGTTCGAGGCGCGCGTGCCGGGCATTGCCGAGGATCTGGGGCTGACGGCGACGGTCGAGGCGGTCGGCCATTTCGACCCGGTGACCTTCGACGAGACCTGCGTCAAGGCGGTACGCAACGCGGCGGAAAAGCTCGGCTACAGCCACATGGACATCATTTCCGGCGCCGGCCATGACGCGTGCTGGGTCAACAAGGTCGCGCCGACGGCGATGATCATGTGCCCCTGTGTCGACGGGCTGTCGCACAACGAGGCCGAGGAGATCACCAGGGAATGGGCGCAGGCCGGTGCCGACGTGCTGCTGCATGCGGTGCTGGAGGCGGCGGAGATCGCGGAGTGAGGATGTGCCGGATACTAGCGGGCAGGAGCCATTCTACGTCCTTTCGAAGGAAAGAGGAGAGGTAAGCATTGAGAAATCGTATAGAGTATTTCTCGTATCGAGAGGGATAAGTTGCGTTAGATATAATAGGTTTGTATTCCGCCTTCATTCTTACTCTGAGCTAAAAAAACAAATAAGAGTTTTATGGCGTATGAAGCGATGGACAATTAATTATATAGATGGAAAAGGAAAGAACCTTGAAAAGTTGCCATTCATAAGAACTTGGGATCAGCCCCTTGGAAGATATTCAACATTTGGACCGGGAGGGTTGTGAGCACGACAGAGGGAGTGGTGGCTCTCCGGTCCCGGGTCGCGGCTTCGCCTTGCCCGGGATGACGCTGGAGAGGGTGGTGTGCAGGGCGGGAGCCGGGAATTGGGCACTGCCTTGCCCGCGAGGGCGATGGAGAAGATGGAGCTGCAGGCGAGGCGTGAGATTTGGGCACTGCCTTTCCGCGTCATCCCGGACGAGCGCCAGCGAGATCCGGGACCGGAGAGCCGAGGAGGGGGATGGGTGGCATCGTGGGTCTACATCATGGCCTCGCGGCCGTACGAGACCCTCTACACCGGCGTGACGACGGATCTCGCGAGGCGGGCGTATGAGCATCGCACCGACCTCGTTCCCGGCTTTACCTCGCGCTACGGAGTGAAGGCGCTGGTCTGGTACGAAGAGTACGACGACCTCGAAGAGGCCATTCGCAGGGAAAAGCAGATCAAGCGATGGCACCGAAAGTGGAAGTTCGAACTGATCGAGAAGATGAATCCGGAGTGGGCCGATCTGTACGAGACGATGAACCGATAGCTTGTGGCTCTCCGGTCCCGGGTCGCGGCTGCGCCTTGCCCGGGATGACACCGGAGAGGTCAGTGCGACAGGCGAGAGGTTGAGGTTGGGCACTGCCTCGCCGCGTCATCCCGGACCGGCGAGCAGCACGCAGGTGAGTTTCCAGGAAACGACACACGACTTTGGAGAACAGCGATGGCCAGCAAAGTGATCAAGGGCGGAACGGTCGTCACGGCCGATCTCACCTATCGGGCGGACGTCAGGATCGACGGCGGCAGGATCGTCGAGATCGGGCCGGATCTTTCCGGCGACGAGGTGCTCGACGCGACCGGCTGCTACGTGATGCCCGGCGGCATCGACCCGCATGTGCACCTGGAAATGCCATTCATGGGCACCTATTCCGCCGACGACTTCGAGAGCGGCACGCGCGCCGCCCTTGCCGGCGGCACCACCATGGTGGTGGATTTCTGCCTGCCCTCGCCGGGCCAGTCGCTGCTGGAAGCGCTGACCATGTGGGACAACAAGTCGACGCGGGCCAATTGCGACTACTCCTTCCACATGGCGATCACCTGGTGGGGCGAGCAGGTGTTCAACGACATGGAAGCGGTGGTGCGCGACAAGGGCATCAACAGCTTCAAGCATTTCATGGCCTACAAGGGCGCGTTGATGGTGGACGACGACGAGATGTTCGCCTCGTTCCAGCGCTGCGCCGAGCTCGGCGCCCTGCCCATGGTGCATGCGGAAAACGGCGACGTGGTCGCCCAGCTGCAGGCCAAGCTGATGGCCGAAGGCAATGACGGTCCGGAGGCCCATGCCTATTCGCGTCCGGCGGAAGTGGAGGGCGAGGCGACCAACCGGGCGATCATGATCGCCGACATGGCCGGCGTGCCGCTCTATGTGGTGCACACGTCCTGCGAACAGGCGCATGAGGCGATCCGCCGGGCCAAGCAGAACGGCATCCGCTGCTACGGCGAGCCGCTGATCCAGCACCTGACGCTGGACGAGAGCGAGTACCGCCATCCCGACTGGGACCATGCGGCGCGCCGCGTGATGTCGCCGCCCTTCCGCAACAAGAAGCACCAGGACAGCCTGTGGGCCGGCCTGCAGGCGGGCACGCTGCAGGTGGTGGCGACCGACCACTGCGCCTTCACCACGGAGCAGAAGCGCACCGGGCTCGGCGACTTCACCAAGATCCCCAACGGCACCGGCGGGCTCGAGGACCGTATGCCGATGCTGTGGACCCACGGGGTCGCCACCGGCCGGCTGACGATGAACGAGTTCGTCGCCGTGACCTCGACCAACATCGCCAAGATCCTCAACATGTACCCGAAGAAGGGCGCGATCCTGGTCGGCGCCGATGCCGACCTGGTGGTCTGGGATCCGGAGAAGGAAAAGACGATTTCCGCCGCGACCCAGCAGTCGGCCATCGACTACAATGTGTTCGAGGGCAAGGCGGTGAAGGGCCTGCCGCGCTTCACGCTGACCCGCGGCGAGGTGGCCATCGACGACGGGGCGGTGAAGACGCGCGAGGGGCACGGCAAGTTCGTCGCCCGTCCGCCGTTCCAGGCGGTCAACACGGCGCTGTCGACCTGGAAGGAACTGACCTCGCCGCGCAAGGTGGAGCGCTCGGGCATTCCCCGCAGCGGCGTGTGAGGCGAACGGGCCGGCACCGACGGGCGGGGCCGGCCGGAATGGGGGAGAACGGCTTGCAGCAGGCTGAGCGGCAACCACCGCCGGACGCCCCGCGGATGGGCGAGGCAGGCTTGGGCGACGGGACAGGACCCGGCGCCGGCTGGCGCACCGCGTTCCGCGAGGGGAGCGCGGGAGCCTGGATTGTGCTGGTTACCTGTTCGGCGGCGACTTGCGGCCCGCTTTTTCTCCTGCTTGTGCTCGCCTTTGACGGCGTAACCTGGGGCCAAGCGTTTCGCGGCGGCTTTCTGGACCTTGCTCTCCAATACTTCGCAGTCGCTACCCCGCTGGCAATGATCGGCCTGCTCGGCGTCGTGCCGGGCGCGCTGTGCGGCTTCCCTGTGTGGCTGCCCGCCTATGCGGGGCTCCGCAGGCTCGTCTCTCGGCGAAGGGCTGCCATCCTTGCAGCGATTCCCTCGGTCGGGATCGCAGCATTTGCTGCTCAGCAGATTTTGTGGAACGGCTCATGGCGTCGTTGGGAGCAGGGGGACATGGATATTTTCGGAAATCACGTGGCGGTCATGGGCCTGTTGTCCGCCGTTGCCGCTGCGAGCGGCGCCCTGCACGCATCCTGGATCTGGAGAAATCGCGCATGACTGCCCCTGCCAGGGTGATCGACATCGAGAACCTGTCCCTGACTTTCGAGACCAATGACGGCCCGGTCCACGCGCTGTCGGACATCGACCTTGCCATCGGCGAGGGCGATTTCGTCTCGCTGATCGGCCCGTCGGGCTGCGGCAAGACCACTTTGCTGCGGGTGATCGCCGATCTGGAGGCGCCGACCGGCGGTTCGATCAGCGTCAACGGCATGACGCCGAACGAAGCCCGGCTGAAGCGCGCCTATGGCTATGTCTTCCAGGCCGCCGCGCTCTATCCCTGGCGGACCATCGCCGACAACATCGCCCTGCCGCTGGAGATCATGGGCTTTTCGAAGGGGGAGCGCGAGGAGCGCATCCGCCGCAACATGGAGCTGGTGAACCTTGCCGGCTTCGAGCGCAAATATCCCTGGCAACTGTCGGGCGGCATGCAGCAGCGCGCCTCCATCGCCCGCGCCCTCTCCTTCGATCCCGACCTGCTCTTGATGGACGAGCCGTTCGGCGCGCTCGACGAGATCGTCCGCGACCACCTCAACGAGCAGCTGCTGAAACTGTGGGCCAAGACCCGCAAGACGGTGGTCTTCGTCACCCATTCGATCCCGGAGGCGGTGTTCCTGTCGACGAAGATCGTGGTTCTGTGCCCGCGTCCGGGCCGCATCTACGACGTGATCGAGAGCGACCTGCCGCGCGAGCGCACGCTCGACATCCGCGAGACGCCGGAATTCCTGAAGATCGCGCACCGGGTGCGCGAGGGGCTGCGGGCGGGGCACAGCTATGACGATTGAGGGCATGCCGGTGCCGGCCAGACCGCAGGAAGAGGCGCTCGATGGGATTTGAGCTTCCGATATCCACCCGGGTGACGGTTCGGCCGGGGCCGCAGGGGCACGTCGTGGTCGTGCAGGCCAGGGCGAGGCTGTGGTCCATGCTGTTCCTGATGGGTTGGTTGGGCATGTGGTCCTTCGCCGGCTTTTCCATCTTCAACATACTCGCGTCCGGCTCGATGAAGCCCGGCCTGTCCATGTTTGTCATGTTCTGGATGGTCCTGTGGGCATTGGGGTGGCTCTACGGCGCTGCGAACCTGCTCTGGATGCTGGCCGGAGAAGAACGGCTGAGCATCTCGAAAACGGAGGTGGTGAAGACCGTCCATACGCCGATCCTCTCGCGAAGCTGGCGCTACGATCCCGCGCATATCGGCAACGTCCGCCGCAACACGGTAGGGCAGCCGATCTTCGGCGCTCAGGCGGCCGACAACCCGCTGGGCAAGTCCGGCGGCGTTGCCTTCGACTACGGCCAGACGACGGTGACCTTCGGCACGGCCATCGACGACGCGGAAGCCAGGCTGATCATGGAGGCGCTCAACGACGGGCTCGGACGCACGGGAGTTGCGGCATGAAGCTTCTTCCCACGCAGGCGGACCTTGCCAGATCCCGGGTGGAAATTTCGCGCGAGGGCGACGAGGTTCGCGTCCGTGTGCCGGCGGTCGATGCGCCGCTGGCGAGGCATGTCGCCTGGTTGGCGCCGCTCTTCTATCTCGGATACCTTGCAACCGGCGGCGCGTTTCTCACAGACGGCAACGTTGATACCCTCATGCTGACGGTCCAGCTCGTCGTGCTGGCCGCGCTGGTGTTTTCGGCTGTGCAGGTCCGGCTTCTGTTCAAGGGCGCGAGCCAGAACGCCATCCTGTCCGACGGGATGGTCCGGTATTTCCGGCAGAACATGACGCGCCACAGTGCGGTCGACATCAAGGCCGCCGAGATCTCCTCGGTTGCGGCGCGCGAAAGCAGCGCTGCCGCCGGGCAGACGGCCGCTCCGACGCGCTACACCGTCGTCGTCGGACGGAACGGCAACGAGACCGAGCTGTTTTCCGGTCTGAACCAGGGGGATGCCGACCAGCTTGCCGCCCTTATCGGCCAGTTCGTTGCCGATGACCGGGCCGGACAGACCGCTCGGGAGGAGGAACGGGCATGATCATCGCCGGTCGAACCGTGATCGCAAGCGAGGCCGCATGACGGACACAGCGCTTTCCCCGCCCTCCCGCTCGCCTTTCGCCGGCCTGATGCAGGGCACGGCAGGGCCGGTGCTGGTGGTCATCGCGGCGATCATCGCCGTCTGGTACCTGGCGGCGGTGCTGCTCAACACGCCGTTCCAGCGCGACACGTACAAGCGCGGCGGAGTGGAGGATGCGCCGCTGGCGCAGCTCGTCGCCGACACGCTGTCGCAGGACCGGCCCGTCCTGCCCGCCCCGCACCAGGTGGCGGTCGAGCTGTGGGACACCACCGCCAACAAGGCGGTGACCTCCAAGCGCAGCCTCGTCTATCACGGCGGCATCACCCTCTCCTCGACCCTGCTCGGTTTCGTGCTCGGCACCGCCCTCGGCATCGGCCTGGCGATCCTGGTCGTGCACAGCCGGGTTCTCGACAAGAGCCTGATGCCCTGGGTGATCTCCTCGCAGACGATCCCGATCCTTGCCATCGCGCCGATGATCATCGTGGTGCTGAACGCCATCGGCATTTCCGGCCTGCTGCCCAAGGCGATGATCTCGACCTATCTTTCCTTCTTTCCGGTGACGGTCGGCATGGTGAAGGGCCTGCGCTCGCCCGAAGCGATCCAGATGGACCTGATGAAGACCTATTCGGCCTCGTCCGCGCAGGCGCTGTGGAAGCTGCGCCTGCCCTCCGCCATGCCCTATCTCTTCGCCTCCATGAAGGTGGGCGTCGCCGCGAGCCTTGTCGGCGCCATCGTCGGCGAGCTGCCGACCGGCGCGGTCGCCGGGCTCGGCGCGCGCCTGCTGTCGGGCTCCTATTACGGGCAGACGGTGCAGATCTGGTCGGCGCTGATCGCCGCAGCCGTGCTGGCGGCGGCGCTGGTCGCGCTGATCGGCATGACCGAGCGGCTGGTGCTGAAGCGCATGGGGATGCGGCCATGAGCGCGCGGCATCCCTCTCTCGGCCTGCAGCTGGCGGAGCGTCCCCGGCTCGGTCCGGTGAAGGCGCTGCTGTCGGCGCTGGCGCTAGTCGTTGCCGTGGTCGCGACCATGCTGCCGGTGATCACCTCCGACACGATGCAGCTGGGACTGTTCAGCCATCCGCTGCTGGCGATCTCCGCCCTGGCCGGCGTCATCGTGCTCGCGCCCTATCTGCTGCGCTTCCTGCAAGGCCCGCTGGCGACGGCGGGGCTGGTCGCCGTGTCCTATGCGATGGCCTTCGCGCTGATCGGAATCATCGGCAGGCATCCCGGGCAGGCGGCATCGGGCTTTTGGGCCTATGTCTTCGTCGCCTGGGCGCTGGCCTGGCTGTCGGTGGAGGAAATGGCGGGGCTGACCCCGCGCGGGGCCGTGTGGAAGCGGCTGCTGGCGCTCGCCATCCCGCTGACCTTCGGTGCCTGGCTGCTGATCCTGTGGCAGGTCCTGGTCGTCGGTTTCGCCGTGCCCAAGGTGCTGCTGCCGCCGCCCTCGGACATCTGGGCGCGACTGCTGACCTCGCCGGCCGTGCTGTGGGCGGACTTCCGCCAAACCTTCCTGAAGGGCGTGCTGGTCGGCTACGCCATCGGCTGCGGGTCCGGCTTCCTCGTCGCCATCCTGGTCGACCGGGTGCCGTTCCTGCGGCGCGGGCTGCTGCCGGTGGGCAACCTGGTCTCGGCCCTGCCGATCATCGGCGTCGCGCCGATCATGGTCATGTGGTTCGGCTTCGACTGGCCGTCCAAGGCGGCGGTCGTGGTGATCATGACCTTCTTTCCGATGCTGGTGAACACGGTGACGGGCCTTGCCGCCGCCGACCGGATGCAGCTCGATCTCATGCACACTTACGCGGCAAACTACCCGCAGACGCTGCTCAAGATGCGTCTGCCGATGGCCATGCCGTTCGTTTTCAATGCCTTGAAAATCAACTCGACGCTTGCGCTCATCGGGGCCATTGTTGCCGAATTCTTCGGCACGCCGATCGTCGGCATGGGCTTCCGCATCTCCACCGAGGTGGGACGGATGAACATCGACATGGTCTGGGCCTCGATTGCCATCGCCGCACTCGCCGGGTCGCTATTCTACGGTTTGGTGACCCTCGTCGAACGGGCGGTCACATTCTGGCATCCGTCAGTCCGGGGATAACGGGCGACGGCTGCCCCACCAGAGGGAGCAGGAAATGAAGAGGACTTTGCTAGCCGCCGCCGCGCTTGCCTTCGCATTCGGTCCCGCGCAGGCAGCCGACGACATCACGCTGCAGCTCAAATGGGTCACGCAGGGCCAGTTTGCCGGCTATTACGTGGCCAAGGACAAGGGCTTTTACGAGGAAGAGGGCCTCAACGTCACGATCAAGCCGGGCGGACCGGACATCGCCCCGCCGCAGGTCATTGCCGGTGGCGGCGCGGACGTGATCATCGACTGGATGCCGGCGGCGCTTGCCAGCCGCGAACGCGGCGTGCCCCTGGTCAACATCGCCCAGCCCTTCAAGAAGTCGGGCATGATGCTGGTCTGCCTGAAGGAAACCGGCATCACCAAGCCGGAGGACTTCCGCGGCCGCACGCTCGGCGTCTGGTTCTTCGGCAACGAGTATCCGTTCCTGTCGTGGATGAGCAAGCTGGGCATTCCGACCGAGGGCGGCGCGGACGGCGTCACCGTGCTGAAGCAGGGCTTCAACGTCGATCCGCTGCTGCAGAAGCAGGCCGACTGCATCTCCACCATGACCTACAACGAATACTGGCAGGTCATCGACGCCGGCATTCCGGAGAGCGATCTCGTCATCTTCAAGTATGAGGACCAGGGCGTCGCGACGCTGGAGGACGGGCTCTACGTGATGGAGGAGAACCTCAAGGATCCGGCCTTCGTCGACAAGATGGCGCGCTTCGTCCGCGCCACGATGAAGGGCTGGGAGTATTCCCGCGACAACCCGGACGAGGCCGCGGACATCGTGCTTGAGAACGATGCCACCGGCGCACAGACCGAGAAGCACCAGAAGCGCATGGTCCGCGAGGTCAACAAGCTGACGGAAGGCTCCGACGGCCGGCTGGACATGGAAGACTACCAGCGCACGGTCAACACGCTGCTGAGCGGTGGATCCGACCCGGTGATCAGCAAGGAGCCCGCCGGCGCCACCTCCACGGCGGTGACCGACAAGCTCTGATCCGCGTTCACGCAGGACAAGACGAAAAGACCGCCGGACGGGCCCGTCCGGCGGTCTTCTCCGTTGGATCGCGTCCCGGTCTCATGGCGAGGCCGGGCATCGTTCAGGTGGTCTGATCGGCGGCACTCGGCGCGGCGGCGCCAAGGCGCTCGCTCATCCAGGCCGAAAGCGTCTCGGCCTGCTGTTCCGTGACGCGCAGGCCCAGCTTGCTGCGGCGCCACAGCACGTCATCCGCGTGCCGGGCCCATTCGTGGTCCATCAGATACGCGACTTCCCGGCCGTACAGGTCGGCACCGAAATGCGGTCCCAGATCGTCGAGGGAAGAGGCGCCGGCCAGCAAGTCGCGGGTGCGGGTGCCATAGCTGCGGGCCAGCCGCGCGACGTGCGGGCGCGGCAGGAAGGGGAACTCCCGCGCGAGCGCGGCTTCCAGATCGGTAAGGCCCGTGGTCGGGAAGTCGCCGCCGGGCAGCAACGCGCGCGCAGTCCATTCCGGCCCCTTGGCGCCGAGGGCCTTCTCGACCATCTCCAGGACGGACAGGGCAAGGCGGCGATAGGTGGTGATCTTGCCGCCGAAGATGTTGATCATCGGCGCCTGGCCGCTCGTGCCGTTGCCGTCGAGCTTCAGCACGTAGTCGCGGGTCGCTTCCTGCGCCTTGGAGGCGCCGTCGTCGAACAGCGGCCGCACGCCGGAATAGGTCCACACCACGTCCTCGCGGAGGATCGGCTTGCGGAAATATTCGCTCGCCGCCTGGGTCAGGTAGACGATCTCCTCCTCGCTCGCCGCCACGTTCGCCGGATCGCCGTCATAGTCGCGGTCGGTCGTGCCGATCAGGGTGAAGTCCTGCTCGTAGGGAATGGCGAAGACGATACGCCCGTCGCCGTTCTGGAAGATGTAGGCCCGGTCGTGGTCGAAGAGCTTGCGCACGACGATGTGGCTGCCCTGCACCAGCCGGACATTGTGGGTGTCGTTGCGCTTCAAGGCGCCCTTCAGCACCCGGTCGACCCAGGGGCCGGCGGCATTGACCACCAGCCGGGCGGTGACGCTGCGCGTTGCCCCGCCCTCGCGCGCCTGCAGCGTGGCGCGCCAGACATCGCCCTCGCGCTCCAGGCCGACGACCTGCGTGCCGGTGTTGATCTCCGCTCCCCGGTCCGCCGCATCGCGGGCGTTCAGCACGACCAACCGGGCATCGTCCACCCAGCAGTCGGAATATTCGAAGCCGGTGGTGAACCCGTCCTTCAGCGGCTTGCCGGTCGGATCGGTCGCAAGGTTCAGCGTCCGCGTGCCCGGCAGCAGCTTGCGGCCGCCGAGATTGTCGTAGAGGAACAGGCCGAGGCGCAGCATCCAGCGCGGGCGCAGGCCCTTTTGGTGCGGCAGCACGAAGCGCAGCGGACGGATGATGTGCGGGGCGTTGGCCCACAGCAGCTCGCGCTCGCTCAAGGCCTCGCGCACCAGGCGGAACTCGTAATGCTCCAGATAGCGCAGCCCGCCATGGATCAGCTTGGTCGACCAGGACGAGGTGCCGCTGGCCAGATCGTTCATCTCGGCCAGGCAGACGGAATAGCCCCGCCCGACCGCGTCGCGGGCGATGCCGCACCCGTTGATGCCGCCGCCGACGACGAGAAGGTCGTAGTCGGCTGCCTGCGTTGCTGCACTCATTTGCCCTGGGCTCCCCGGCCGTCTTCGCGCTCCGTGTCCGGACGATCGGTGTCCCCGTCGCCGGCGATCTCGATGCGCACGCCATGCTCCCGGCAGATCTCGACCAGGGGCTCGGGAGGGGCCTTGTCTGTGACGAAGATGTCGATCTGGGAGATATGGGCGATGCGCACCGGGGCGCTGCGTTCGAATTTCATGCTGTCGGCGACGAGGATGGTCTGCCGCGCATGCGTGATGATCTCGCGGGCGACGCGCACCTCGCGGAAGTCGTAGTCGAAGATGGTTCCGTCCGGATCGATGGCCGAGGCGCCGATCAGCGCATAATCGACCTTGAACTGGCGGATGAACTCGGCCGCCGCCTCGCCGACGATGCCGCCGTCGGAGGCGCGGACCTGGCCGCCGGCGATGATCACCTCCACGGCCGGAGCCGCGCGCAGGATGTTGGCGACGTTGATGTTGTTGGTGATCGCCATGATGCCGTCGTGCTGGCGCAGGGCCCGGGCCACCTGCTCGGTGGTGGTGCCGATGTTCAGCATGATCGAGGCATTGTCGGGAATGAGGCCGGCCGCCCGCAGGCCGATGCGCCGCTTCTCGTCCGCTGCAAGCTGGCGCCTTGCGTCATAGGCATAGTTGGCGATGCCCGACGGCAGTACGGCGCCGCCATGCACCCGCTGCAGCATGCCGCGCTCGCACAGCTCGTTGAGATCCTTGCGGATGGTCTGCGGAGTGACGTCGAACTCGGTCGAAAGGCCGTCGACGTCGACCCGTCCGGCGCGCCGCGCACGGTCCAGTATCTCGGATTGACGAGGGGTCACGGGCTCCATGCCGGGCCTTTCGCTTTTTTTCGCTATCGATGCGGACGTGGCATCTTTCGGGTGCGGCATCGTCGGTCGGGGCGAGCCCTCCCGGAAACCTCCCAAGTTGTGCCCTCTGGCGACAGGAAATGGCAAGTGCATTTTCGTATTGAGGTTCATTTTCTTCGTTTGCGTGTGTCCGGCGCTTTCCGTCCGGCACATGCCGAAGGTGCTGCAGAGAGGGCCGCGCCTTGTGGCAAGCCGCGACTCGTCCGATGATTGATGCTTGCGGAAATCGATGCGGAGCACGGAAATGGCAGGAGGCGCAGGGTCGGCGCAGGTCCGGGCAGTGCTGGCAGGGCTCACGGTGCTTGCCTCGGGGGCTGCGGCAACGCCCGTTGCGGCTGACGGCTGGCAGAGCGCGGAACAGATCGCCGCGATCTGCAAGGCGGAGCCCGAGGCCAACCCGGTCGCGGTTACCTTCTGCCTCGGCTATCTGCAGGGGACGCTGGATGCCTTCCTGCTGGGGCGGGCCAATTGCGTGCCGCCGGGGATCGATGCCAACGGCCTGAGGCGCATTCTCGTCGAGCATGTCGACCGCCACCCGGAGCGGCTATCCCTCAGCGGTCCGCTGCTGGTCTACGATGCTTTCGCCGAGGCGTGGCCGACCTGTGCCCACATGCCTCGCCAGTCCGCCCGCAGCTCCGAAAACTGACACCCGAAACGAAAAACGCGCCGGCGAGGCCGGCGCGTTCGATAGCTCGTGAAAAGGCGTGGTGCTGTCGGCTCAGGCAACGGCCCGGGCGAGCGCGCACTGCGACCACAGCGACTCGATCGAGCGCACCAGATGGTCGATGTCGCCGTCGCTATGCAGCGGCGAGGGGGTGATCCGCAGCCGCTCCAGACCCTTGGGCACCGTCGGGTAGTTGATCGGCTGGATGTAGATCCCGTAGCTGTCGAGCAGGATGTCCGAGATCATCTTGCACTTGACCGGATCCTTCACCATCACCGGGACGATGTGGCTGGGATTGTCGATATGCGGGATGCCGGCTGCATCGAGCTTGCGGCGCAGCGTCGCCACCCGGTTGCGGTGACGCGCGCGCAGCGCTTCGCCGTCGGCCGACTTCAGATACTGGATCGAGGCGCGGGCGCCGGCGGCCAGGGCCGGCGGCAGGGCGGTGGTGAAGATGAAGCCCGAGGCGAAGGAACGCACGAAGTCGCACAGCGCCTCGGAAGCGGCGATGTAGCCGCCCATGACGCCGAACGCCTTGCCGAGCGTGCCCTCGATCACCGTCAGGCGGTCCATCAGGCCCTCGCGCTCGGCAACGCCGCCGCCGCGCGGACCGTAAAGGCCGACCGCATGCACTTCGTCGAGATAGGTCATCGCGCCGTACTTGTCGGCAACGTCGCAGATTTCCTTGATCGGCGCGATGTCGCCATCCATCGAGTAGACAGATTCGAAGGCGACGAGCTTCGGCCGGCCCGGCTCGATCTCGGCGAGCTGACGCTCCAGATCGGCAACGTCATTGTGTTTCCAGATGCGCTTTTCGGCGCGCGAGTAGCGAATGCCCTCGATCATCGAAGCATGGTTCAGCGCGTCCGACAGAACTACGCAGCCCGGAAGGTGCGCGGCGAGCGTGCCGAGCGCGGCCCAGTTGGACACGTAGCCGGAGGTGAACAGAAGGGCCGACTCCTTGCCGTGCAGGTCGGCCAGCTCGCGCTCCAGCAGCACATGATAATGGCTGGTGCCGGAAATGTTGCGGGTGCCGCCGGCGCCTGCGCCGCAGCGCTTGATCGCCTCATGCATCGCATCGGTTACGACCGGCTGAAGACCCATCCCGAGATAGTCGTTCGAGCACCACACGGAGACTTCATGAGAGCCGTCCTGCGTATGGCGCGTTGCCCGGGGGAAGCTGCCTGTCTGACGCTCGAGATCCGCGAAAACCCGGTACCGGCCTTCTTTGTGCAGTCCTTCGATCTTGTGTCGAAAGAAGCTTTCGTAATCCATTCCGGCCTCCGGACCTCTTGCGGGGGTTCTGACGGCAACTATGCGTCGATTCATACGAGGTTTCAAATACTCGCAAATTAGTGTCGTTCCAACCTATAACCGATGGGCGCGGCTGCGTGAATTGGGAATATGCCGAATGGTCGTTTCGACGCAGGCACCGCCCTTTGCCCCAGCGCTTCCGCCGCTTTTCGGGCGGCCCGCCGCAAGCCTTGCCGTCTCCTTCCGCGTTGCGCGCCTGCAAGGGCTGCCGGCGAAAACACCTCCGCCCCCGCTCTGCCGCCCCTTGTCGCTTGCACCGGGCTGCCGCCTTCGCCATAACCCGCGAGACGCGCGGCATGTGCTGCGCGCCCGCATCCCGCGATCAACCCGAGGTCCAAACTGGGGGACAGTCATTTGAACGAGTTTCAGCCGCGCGTTTTCTCCGGCGTCCAGCCTACCGGCAATCTGCATCTTGGCAACTATCTTGGCGCGATTGCGCGCTTCGTGCCGCTGCAGGACGAGATGCCGGCGATCTATTGCGTCGTCGACCTGCATGCGATCACCGTCAAGCACGATCCCGCGCTCCTCGCCGGGACCACGCGCGAGGTGACCGCCGCCTATCTTGCCGCAGGCATCGATCCGAAGAAGGCGATCATCTTCAACCAGAGCCAGGTCCGCGAGCATGCGGAGCTTGCCTGGATCTTCAACTGCATCGCCCGCATCGGTTGGCTGAGCCGCATGACCCAGTTCAAGGAGAAGGCGGGCAAGAACCGGGAGAATGCCTCGGTCGGCCTGTTCGCCTATCCGACGCTGATGGCGGCCGACATCCTGGCCTATCGCGCGACGCATGTGCCGGTGGGCGATGATCAGAAGCAGCATCTGGAGCTGACCCGCGACATCGCGCAGAAGTTCAACAACGACTTCGCCGACCAGATCAAGGAGCTGGGCCTGGGTGTTCCCAACCCGACGCCGAGCCCGGAACTGCCGGACGAGCTATTCTTCCCGCTGACCGAGCCGATGATCGCCGGGCCTGCGACCCGCATCATGAGCCTGCGCGACGGCACCAAGAAGATGTCGAAGTCGGATCCGTCCGACCTGTCGCGGATCAACCTGCGCGACTCGGCCGAGGAGATCGCCAAGAAGATCCGCAAGGCCAAGACCGATCCGGAGCCGCTTCCGAGCGAAATGGACGGCCTTGCCGAGCGTCCCGAGGCGGCCAACCTCGTCGGCATCTATGCCGCGCTGTCGGGCAAGTCCAAGGACGCGGTGCTTTCGGAATTCGCCGGCCAGCCCTTCTCGGTCTTCAAGCCGGCGCTTGCCGATCTTGCGGTCGACAAGCTGGCGCCGATGACCGGCGAGATGAATCGCCTGCTCAACGATCCCGGCCATATCGACGCGGTGCTGCGCGAGGGCGCCGGCCGAGCTTCGGAGATCGCCGGCCCGGTGCTGCGCGATGCCCGTCGCATCATGGGCTTCCTGGAAGGTCGCTGAGCCGGCATCGCAGGCAGCTTTTCCTGCAAGAGCGTTTCGGGGCCGCGGACAGTGTTCGCGGCCCTCTTTCGTTGTCGGCGGTCGGTGCCGGGCGCGCGCGGCATCCTCGCGCGTGCAACGGGCTTGTCTTTCCGGCGCACACGGGGCTAGTGTTCGGGTCGAACAAAAGAGGAACGGGACTTGGGCGAATGAGCGGGCAACGCATCCAGCTCGACCAGCCGCTGGTCGACGGCCGGCAATCGGAGACGGCCTTGCGGGTCTGGCGCGGGGCGGCGCGCCTCTTGCGGCAGCTGCGCTTTGCCTGCGTCGGCGAGCTGACGCTGGCGTCGGGGCGGCGCGCGGACATCGCCGCGGTCGGGCCCAAAGGAGAGATCTGGATCGTCGAGGTAAAGTCGTCGCTGGCGGACCTGCGCGCCGACAGCAAGTGGCCGGACTACCGCCTGCATTGCGACCGGCTGTTCTTCGCCACCCATGCCGACGTGCCGGCGGAGGTCTTTCCGCCGGATGCCGGGCTCATTCTCTCCGACGGCTTCGGCGCAGAGATCCTGCGCCAGGCGCCCGAACACCGCCTGCCGGCCGCGACCCGCAAGGCGGTGCTCCTGAGATTCGCGCAGTCCGCCGCCCTGCGGCTTCATGATCTGCACGACCCCGATGCACGGGCGGCGACCGGCTACGGCGTGCTGTAAGGGGCCGCGGCCCGGGTCAGCGCGGCGCGCGCTTGGCGAGGATCCGCTGCAGGGTGCGGCGATGCATGTTGAGCCGCCGGGCCGTCTCCGACACGTTGCGGTCGCACAGCTCGTAGACCCGCTGGATATGCTCCCAGCGCACCCGGTCGGCCGACATCGGGTTTTCGGGCGGCGGCGCCTTTTCCTCGCCTTCCGACAGCAGGGCGGCGAGCACGTCGTCGGCATCCGCCGGCTTTGCCAGGTAGTCGACGGCGCCCAGCTTCACGGCCGTGACAGCGGTGGCGATGTTGCCGTAGCCGGTCAGGATCACCACCCGGGCATCCGGCTTGCGAGCGCGGATCGCCTCGACCACGTCGAGGCCGCTGCCATCCTCCAGCCGCATGTCGACGACAGCATAGTCCGGCGCATCGGCCTGTATCGCCTCCAGCGCCTCGCGCACGCTGTCCGCGGTCACGGTGGTGAAGCCACGCTTCTCCATCGCCCGCGCCAGGCGCTGCTGGAACGGGCGATCATCGTCGACGATAAGCAGGTTGCCCTCCACGACGCTGTCCGTTCCTGACTCTTCACTCATCGCACCGTCCCGTTTGTTCTGCCGCCGTGCATTCCGCCGCCGGATCTCTTTAGACCTTTTATAAGTACGTTTCCGCTCCGGGCAAATCGAGGGGCGGTGTCGGTGCTGCGTCATTTCCGCTCGCGCCTTCATGCCACGGAGACCGGCCGTCGCGCGGCCAGGCGATGCGCACGACGGCGCCGCGCTCCGGCGGCGGGCGGTTGCGCAGGCGAAGGTCGGCGCCCGTGCGCTCCAGCAGCGTCTTGGCGATGAAGAAGCCGAGGCCGAGACCGCCGCCGGTCTGGCCCTGCCCCGGCCGGCCGTCCCGGGCCCCGCGCGCGGTGACATAGGGCTCGCCGAGCCTTGCCATCACGTCCGGCGGAAACCCCTGGCCGTCGTCGGAGATTTCCAGCAGCACCTGCGTCCCCGTCCAGCGGGCGGAGACGGTCACTGTGTTGTCGGCAAAGTCGACGGCGTTCTCCAGCAGATTGCCGAGCCCGTAATACATGGCCGGATTGCGCCGGGCCATCGGCTCATCGCCCTCGCCCTGGATGTCGATCCGGATGCGGGCGCCATAGGCGCGCGCCGGCTCCACCACCTGGTCGATCATGTGCGACAGCTTCTCGCCGCGGAAATGCGCGTCCCGGTCGTCGGGCAGCGAGGAGAGTTTGGACAGGATCTCGCGGCAGCGCTCTGCCTGCGACAGGATCAGCGTGAGCTCCTCCTTCACCGCCTCGGTGGAGGGCGGGGTCTTCTCGTCGGCAAGGTCCCGCACCAGCTCCTTGGCAGACAGATAGACGGTGGCCAGCGGCGTGCCGAGCTCGTGCGCAGCGGCCGCGGCCAGTCCGTCGAGCGCATGCAGGTGCTGTTCGCGCGCCAGCACCAGCTCGCTCGCGGTCAGCGCATCGGAGAGCTGGCGCGCCTCCTCGGCGACGCGAAACGCATAGACGCTCATGAAGGCCAGCGAGCAGACCAGCGCGATCCACAGGCCGACCGCATAGACCTGCGGCAGGCGGAAGGTCTGGCCCTCCGGCCAGGGCAGTGGCAGGTGAAAGACGGCGATCAGCGTTGCGATCACCGTGGCAAGCAGGCCGAGATAGATCGTGTTGCGCGCTGAAAGGCCGGCGGCAGAGACCATGACCGGTGCAAGCAGAAGGAAGACGAAGGGATTGCCGAGGCCGCCCGTCAGATAGAGAAGACCGCCGAGCTGCGCCAGATCATAGGCCAGCTGCAGCGCGGCATAGCGCTCCGACAGGCGCTGCGACTGGGGCGAGCGCACCTTCAGGAAGATATTGAGCCAGGCAGAGGCGGCGACCAGCGCCGCGCAATAGGAGAGCGGAAGCGGGTAGGCGAGATAGAAGTGCACGACCACCAGCGCGGCGGTCTGGCCGGCGATCGCCAGCCAGCGCAGGCGCACCAGGGTGTCGAGCTTCAGCCGCCGGTGCGGGGAGCCCAGTTCGGGTCTGTCGGTATCGTCCATCGTGTCCTGCCGGCCTGCCTGAGGGGTTTGCGCCTGTTGTGGCGCGCGCGCCCTGCGGCGTCAAATCCGGCGGGGACGGCCTTTGCCGGGGGGTGCGCACTGGCGGCGGGAGATGCCCCGGCGGCCAATCAGCCCTTGGCAGGGCGGTCTTGCCATGCTAGCCGATGCTGCGAGTTTGAGCGCGCAAGCCTGCGTGTCCGCAAGCGGAACGGGGATTGCGCGCCGGAATCTGGATGTCATCGAGACAGGATAGCTGACGCATGAGCGACACGAACGACGCGGCCGCGGGCCAGGGCAACGAGGCCGGCGGTGTGCCGGGCATGAGCATTCTCGCCCAGTACATCAAGGATCTCTCCTTCGAGAACCCGAACGCGCCGGGATCGTTGCAGCCGCAGGAGCAGCCCAAGCTCGACATCAACGTCAATGTCGGCGCCCAGCCGATGGGCGAGAACCAGTTCGAGGTGGTGCTGACGCTGACCGCCAGCGCCAAGACCTCGGCGATGACCGTCTTCGCCATCGAGTTGGTCTATGGCGGCCTGTTCCGCATCGTCGGCGTGCCGCAGGAGCACCTGCACCCGTTCGTGCTGATCGAGTGCCCGCGCATGCTCTTCCCCTTCGCCCGCAACATTCTGGCCGAGGCCTCGCGCAATGGCGGCTTCCCGCCCCTGATGCTCGACCCGATCGATTTCGCGGCGCTCTACCGCCAGAATGCCGCGCAGGCCCAGGCGGGCGGCGAGCAGAAGCCGAACTGATCGACCTGCCAGCCCTGCTGCAGGATTCGAAAAAGCCGCGGACGATGTCCGCGGCTTTTTTCGTTCTTGGCGTTCGGCAGGACGCTGGCGTTATGCCTGCGGTGCCTGCGCCGGACCGCGGCCGCGATCGGCCATGAAGCGGTCGAACTCTTCCTGGTCGCGTGCCCGGCGCAGCTCCTGCAGGAACGCGTCGAACTCCGCCCGCATCTCGTCGATGCGCGCGCGCTCTTCCTCGAGCCGCTTCAGCTCGCGGGCCCGATAGTCGTCGAAAGCGGCGTTTCCGGTCGGGCGGACGTCGGAAAAGCCCCGGCTCGAAGACAGGCCCTGGCCGAAGGGGCTGGCATTCCACTGCTCGCGCGCATCGCGTGCGAGGCTCGGAAGGCGGTCGCCCCACAGGATATAGGCCAGCATCGCAAGGCCGAGCGGCCAGAAGACGATGAAGCCGAGCACCATCAGGGCGATCGTTGCCGGCGACCAGCCGGGACGGATGGCCGGACGGCACGAAGCCCCTGCGGGGCCGCTTGCATGGGTGGCGGTTCCGTAGCTCATCTACACTCCTCTCGTGTTCGAGAACGATTTTGATGTGGGAACGCCCTGCCCCGTATTCAAGGAAATCCGGCCTGGGCGCGGTGCCCGTCGGGCATATCCGTCCGTGCCCGGATTGCCCCTGTGTCTCCATGAGAGGGAAAACGACGGGAGAGAGGGCGGGAGCATATTGGAAGGGGGGCCGGACCGACGAGGATGGCCCGGGTC
>NZ_JACMIA010000004.1 GCF_014252955.1 Stappia sp. 28M-7
TCGGTGCCGATCTCGCGGAGTGCACAGATCTGGAAGACGTTGGGATTGTCCCAGCCCTCCTTCAGCGCCGAGTGGGAGAAGATGAACTTGAGCTTGGTCTCGAAGCCGAGCAGTTTCTCCTTTTCCTTCATGATCAGGTTGTAGGCGCGCTCGGCATTATCGCGGTTCGTCTGGTTGTTCTCCGCCGTGTCTGTCCACTTGCCCTTCTTGTCGATCGAGAAGTATCCGTCGTGGACCTCCTCGGCTTCGGATGAGACATCCACTTCCGCGAAGAGGCTGGAAAATTCCGGCAGTTTGGCCGCGCGCCGATATTCCTCCTCGAACATCGTTGCGTATTTGCCTTTGATCTGGTTCCCGTCCTCGTCGTAGGAACGGTAGTGCTCGACTGCATCGATGAAAAACAGGCTCAGTACCTTGATGCCGAGTGGCGCGAGGCGTTTTTCCTTTTCCAGGTGCTCATGAATGGTGCGGCGGATCATCAAGCGCTTGATGGCGTCCGGATCGACATCGCCAATGGCCTGTCCGACAGCCAGGAAGGTTTCGGAACCTGGCGTCTTGATCTCCAGCAGGGAGTCGCCGCCCGCCACGCGGATCTCGCCAATCCGGCAGTTCTGATAAACGGCGCGGCCGGTGATCTCCTCCAGATCGTCGCCGTCCTGAACCGTGACTTCCTTTCGGCGTACCTGCTTGCCCTGCTGTACGTCGACTTCCACACGCGCGGTGACGGCGCCGCGGGCATTGCTGGCGGACAGGAAGCGGACATAGGCCTTGTTGTGACCGCCTTCGACTTCCAGCGAGGCAACCTCGATCTGCTTCACCAGCTTGCGCTCGTAGGCGTCCACCGCATCGAGGCGGTAGACCATGTGGTGCTTGTCCACATGGGTCGCCGAGTAGCGCAGCGTACCAAGCGGGTTCATAGCGTCGAGCGCCTGTTTGCCGCGCCCTTCCAGGCCGCCGTCGACGCTTTGCGGCTCATCCACGATGATGATCGGCCGGGTGGCGCGGATCAGGTCGATGGGCGCCTCACCGCCGGTCTTCTCGCTGTCCTTGTAGAGATTGTTGACATCCTTCTTGTTTATGGCGCCGACGGTTACCACCATGATCTGGATGTTCGGGCTCGTCGCGAAATTCCGAACCTGCCCGAGCTTGCTGGAATCATAGAGGAAATAGTCAAAAGGTTGGCCGGAATAGAGACCGCGGAAATGCTCTTCCGTGATCTGCAGCGTCTTGTAGACGCCCTCCTTGATCGCCACCGAGGGGACGACGATCACGAACTTGGTGAAGCCGTAGCGCTTGTTGAGCTCGAAGATCGTGCGAAGATAGACATAGGTCTTGCCGGTGCCGGTCTCCATCTCCACCGTGAAATCGCCTGACGTCAGACCGGCAGAGGGAGGCAGACCATTGCGAAGCTGAATGTCCTTCAGATTGTCGATGATCTCGTCGTCCAGCAGCGTCAGCCGGTTGCCGATGCCGAGTTCGTTTTCCACGAGGCCGAGTTCGCCCTGATCGCCACCATCCGGGCGGCGGGTGACGGTGAATTCGGTGCGGTTGATCTCCTGCCCACGGAACAGGTCGGCGACGGCTTCGATGGCAGCATGCTGGTAGTCGAGATTGGGTTCAAAATGCAGCTTCATGCGCACCCCCGTCAATTAGGCGCATGTTCATGGCGTGACGGGTTCGATCAGGGTCTTCCTGTGTCGCAACCGCCTCCAACAGCGCAATGTAGTCCTCGGGAATGCGATGCTCTCTCGCCCCGGCCACGACCAATGCCCGATACCAGGAATATGGCCTCAGCGAATGATCGATATCGGTCGCTTGATACGCCTTGGCTGCAATCGGGGTACCGTCGCAGAGCACCTCGATGTCGATCTCCGCGTAGCCGTGTCCCAAACCTTCGGCACGGTCGAGATTCCGCTTTTCGTATTCGGCAATCCGGTAGAGCACACCGAGAACACGGGCTTCGGGGGATGTGGCCGGAACAATGTCGCACTTTCCCGAACCGTCTCTGCTCCGTTTATGCCAACGGAGCTCGTAACCCTTCAGCTTGGCGACGCCCACTAGCGTGGCTGACGGGCACCTTTCACGGAGCCGCGTAGTCGGCATGTTCGAACCATAGGCGAAGGTCGTGAATGAGCCTCCAGACATCACAGGCTCCTCACGTCGTCGATGCCGTTCTGGTCAAGGATCGCCGCCATGTTCGTCTTCGCGACGTCGTCGGCGAAGCCTGAATCCTTGAAAACGACGCGAGTATCGACGGCGGGTGCAAGCTCCTTGTGCCAGGCGACAATCCCGTTCGCCAGTTCCTCCACCGTGTCGCGGCTGATGCTGTCGGCCAGGCAGACCATCAAGGCGCCGGCGCCGATGGAATGGACGGCTTTGCCTGCAATCTCGCGCTTCTCAATCGGCACGCAAAGATCGAGGCCAAGCTTCAGCAGTAGCTCATAGAGTACGTCTTGTTCGGTCCGACCCGGCACCAAATGCTCGGAATGCTGCAATAGTGTCCCTTCGAGGTCGCTCATATCCGGTTCCCAGGCGCGGATATTCGATTGTGCAAGCTTGTAAACCCGAAAACCAACATCCCCCTTGTAGTTGGGATTATCTGCCTGAACTTCTCTTGCAGCGCGACGTAAACGCTCTTTGGTCAACTCCGCAATATTCCGAGGCTTATCCAATCGGTCACAGAAATCGGCCGCTACTTTCTGTTCCCTATTGGTGGGATCAAGTGGCTCCGGCAATTGCACAAGAATATAGCGTCGACGTAGTTCATCGGCAGCGGATTGCTTGATCAGCGCATGACCTGTTGTTCCCGACCCCGCAAAGAAATCAAGAACTATATCCCCGTCAGTGGCAACTTGCTCAATGAGGCTCGCGATCAGCCCAGTTGGCTTGGGAAATGGAAACAGGTCGGCATCGAACAGCGAGCGAATTTCCTGCGTTCCATCAGCGGTATGGACGCCGTCAATTATTGATCGAAATGCAATAAATTCAGACCGCATCTCGTTTCGAAATTTCTTTTCACGAGGTCTTCCATCATCATTTCGAGGAAACAGAATCCGCCCCTCGGAAATTAGTTCAGCCATCTTTTCCTTTGAATACCGCCATCCTGTTGACGGATTGGGTGGGAATATGCGGCCTGTACCCGGTTCGACAATATCATAGTGAAGATTTGGCCGCTGTTCGCGGGTCGCAAGTCCGAGAATACTGCGGCTCATCCAGTCGCCACGCGGATCTTCGTCTGGATTAGAAAATTTGGATTCGTCTCTCCCTACACCTCTCAGGGAAAAGCCATCGTTTCTGGCATACGCTATGATGTACTCGTGATCCGTCGATACGTTTGTTTTGGCCCTGGCGTCCGTGAACTGGCGCGCCTTCCAAACAAACTGAGCAATAAAATTTTCCTCACCAAATATGTCATTCATCATTGCGCGTAGATTAGCGGACTCAGTGTCATCACATGAGACCAATACTACGCCGCTGTGGTGAAGGAGATTCCTGGCTGCCTTCAGACGGGGGTACATCATATTTAGCCAATCGGTGTGAAATCGGCCTGATGCGTCCGTGTTGGAACTCGTTTTTCTGCCGTTCTCGGCCTGCCCGGTCAGAGCTAAATAGTTTTTGATGCTGTCGCGAAAATCGTCCGGGTAAACGAAATCCTTCCCCGTGTTATAGGGAGGGTCGATGTAGATCAGCTTGACCTTGCTCGCGTAGCTCTTCTGCAAAAGCTTCAGGACTTCGAGGTTGTCGCCCTCGATCATGAGGTTCTGCGTCGTATCCCAGTCGACGCTGTCCTCCGGGTAGGGGAGAAGCGTGCCGGCGGAGGGTGTCAGCGCAATCTGCCGTGAGCGCCGTTTGCCATGCCAGTTGAGGCCATACTTTTCGGAGCTCTCATCGACCGCGCCGCCCAAAAGCTGCTTCAGCACGTCGAAGTCGATCCGACCTTCCGTGAACGCCTCCGGAAACAGCGCACTCAGCGCCTCGATATTCTCTGCCACGATATCGGCGCTCTTGGTATCAGGATCGTCCAGGTTCAGCTTTTCCATGTGTCGGCTTCCAGCGGCTTATTGTTTAAATGTTTGTCGGTTCGCTCTGATCAGTGGTTGCGGCGGTCGTGATCTGGTCAATAATGGAGGGACGGCTCCACCGCTCCTTCCGCAGTTCTTCAATTCTGGCCTTCTCGTCTTCCAGAGTCTTGATAGGATCCCAATCCCCGAATTCTTGACTTGGGATTCCGTAGGTTTGCCGGAGCTTTCTTCCGAGCGCGACAGCTTCCAGTCCCAAGCATGCGTATCGATACTGACGCTCTTCGAACACCTCTTCGTAATCCGGAGGAAACGAATGTTCGCCGACCCCTGCGATGACACGATTGTCTGCCTCGATCCGGCTTGGAAGCACCAGAATTCGGTACATCAGACCGTGATTAATGCTTCGCCAGTCAACATCGTCTGGTAACGGCAGGCCTGTGGGCAGTGCAACCTGTGCTTCAAGGTAGCCTTCGGCGTTTCTCTGCCCGCAGCACATCCCATCATCGCCAACCACAGCGGCGCATTGTTCCAAAAACTCATCGAGAATGCAGACAACACGGATTGCCAGATAGCGGGCCTTCCCCGTGTTGATCCACCGCTCTCGAAACCAAGGCAACACCGTGCCGACAATGACGCCCAAAAAGCCTGATCCGGCAGATATCAGTCCAACGATGATTGCTTCGTTCATTTGCACCGTTTTCCGCCTCACATTTCCTTCAAAGCTTTTTGGGCGTCAGCTTCGAGCCGGTGGATTTCCACATTGAGTTCCACGCGCCGGTTCATCTGCTTCTCGCGAGCGGCCTTGGCTCGCAGCAGTGCCGCCTCGCGCATCAGTTTTTCATGGGCTTCGAGCGCCGCGCGACGGCGTTCCGCCACACGAACCTCATCTGAATACGCGTAGGCGCCGGTGAGACGCGCTGCCGCCAGGGATTCGATCCTTACGCGCCAGCCCTCATAGAGGGCGAACAGGTCACGGGAAGGCTGCTTGGCGATGGCAATGTTGATGAGGAATGCCTGCTCCACCGCGGTCGCCTGCAAAGGGTCGAAAATGCCTGTGCCGACGATTTCCTCGACAACGACCTTGCCGGCTTCATTCTGAGCGCGGCGCTTGTGCGCCACAGACACGGCCACGCCGTCTTCCAATCCGGCCACCAGCAGAACGGGATAGGGAATGGCCCGGTGGATCAATTCGACGAGGCGGGGAAGCTTCGCCTTCTGGCGGAAGGCGGCCGCAATAACGGCGATCTCCAGATAGTCCCGCGCCTCGTCCGCGAAGTGGCGGACCCCGATCGTGTTCGGTTTGAGAGCGCCGATCCACGAGATTTCCGCGATCCCGTCCTGAATAGCGCGCCGGTCGGCCGCGGTCGGGGCGCCCTGTTCGGCCAACATCTTCTTCGGCACGCGGGTATTCACCCTCGCGTCGGCAGGCAGGCCCAAGACATCGATGATGGCGGCAAGCCCCGGATTCGTCATGCGCCGTCCTCCCGGAGGACAACGAGAAAGGCGACAACCTCGAAATCGCTGCTGCCCGCGAATTCACCCTTGATGGCATGAGTGCCACCCGGCGAGAACAAGCTGGCGACGGCGCGCTCCTCCTGCTTACCGACGATGGCGGCAACCGCGCGCGAGAGGAGCTTCTGGTAAGGCTCCATGTCGCGGCCGAAGCGGGTCGCCTTGTCGAACCGATCGCAAGCCTCAACCTCCGGCGCGTCGCGACCGATGCAGAGCTTCTTCAGGTGGTCGAGAACCTGCTTGGCCTGCGTATGCGAGAGCAGCACATCCCCGTTCTCGCCGACATGGACGAGGTAATGGGGGTGGAGGGGATAGTTGGCGTCGGCGGCCTGGGCTGCGTCGCCCTCCGCGCGCAGGCAGAAGATGACGCCAGGCGGAATGGCGTTGTCTCCGTCGGCCTGGCTCGTGGTGACGGCGTAGCTTCCAGGAGGCAGGGCGTCGAGACGCGCCTTGTGTTCCCGCAGATATCCGGTGAGGTCGACGCGGAAGTCGTTCAGCGTCAGATCAGCGATGGAAACCCCGCTCGACAGGTCTTCGAGGTCGATGACCGCGTCCTGGAGCTGCTGTAATTGGGCGCGGCGATAGTCCAGATCGTTCATCTGGTTTCCGGCCTGGAACTCGATTACGTTCTCCTCGCCCGTGGCGGAAACGTCGAGCAAAACCATGCGGCCGCTCACCCGCGTCTCCAGATCGAGATACTCATCCAGCTCCATGTTCGGCCAGAAATTGACCAACTGGATGCGCTCGTTCGGTGAGCCGATGCGGTCGATGCGGCCGAAGCGCTGGATGATGCGCACCGGATTCCAGTGGATATCGTAGTTGACGAGATAGTCGCAGTCCTGGAGGTTCTGGCCTTCCGATATGCAATCGGTCGCGATGAGAAGGTCGATCTCTCCTTCGCCCGCCAATTCCTCCGGCCGCTCCTTCGAGCGCGGTGAAAACGCGCTGAGGATGCTGCTCATGTCGCTGCGCAAGCCGGGCAGCGTAGAGCGGTTCGCGCCTGCCCCGGTCACAACAGCGGCATGAACGTTGTGCGTTGCCTGCGCCCATGATGCAAGCGCGCGATATAGATAGTCCGCCGTATCCGCAAAGGCGGTGAACAGCAGGATCTTGCGATTATCCGAATTGACGGGAGCTTGGACCTTCTGCGCGATGATCTGCTTCACCGCCGCAAGTTTCGCGTCCCGATCCGCCGTCACCAGGCGCGCCGCCGTGCGCAAAGCCTCCAGCCGCTTACGGTCCTCCGTGAGATCCTGCCGCCAGCGGACCCGATCGACGTCCTGGAGCAACACCTTCACCTTGCGGCCCACGAGCAGCGTCTCGAAGGCCGGATCGTCTATGTCTATGTCGTCGATGGACGTTTCCTCTATCGCGCCCTCGTGTGCATCGATTTTCGCCAGCAGCGCGTCGACATCGGAAAGCTGGCGCTCAATTGTGAGCGCGAAAGCAACGACCGAACTTTCCATCCGCTTGAGGATGTTCACCCGCAGCAGGTGAATGAGGCTTTCTTCGCGGTCGAGCTGCCGGAAGATGCTTTCGCCTCCCTTCACCTTGGTGCTGTATTTCTCTTCATAGGCGGCGAGCTTGTGAGGCAGCACGTATCGCAGCGGTGCGTAGGCGCCGAGCGTCAGGCGGCGGATTTCGTTGTTGATCTCGCGGATCGGGCGGAATTCTCCAGCAAGATCGACATCGGCCTTGATGTTGACTGGGCGAAGGCGTTCGGGAAACTGCCCGGTTTCTTCCGTCCCGTAATACCGCTGCACATGCTTTCGGGAACGGGCGATGGTCAGCAGGTCGAGCAGCTTGAAGTAATCGAATCCCAGCATGTCCATCAGCCGGGAAGTCCGCCGTTCGGGTTCCGGCAGATCGAGCCAGCGATTGAACTGCGCCTGTGCCTTGCGGATCGTCGCCTCGATGCTCGGGATGCCGAGCCCGTGCAGCGCCCGATCGCTACCCTCGGTGACAAAGGCGATCTGGTTCTTCAGGTCGGCCAGCCTGTTGTTGACGGGCGTCGCCGACAGCATCAGAACCTTGGTCTTGACACCCGCCCGGATGATCCACTGCATCAGACGGTCGTACCGGCTGTCTCGCTCCTTATGGGTTGGTTTGTTTCGGAAGTTGTGGGACTCGTCGATGACGATGAGGTCGTAATTGCCCCAATTCACATGCGAGAGGTCGATATCGCCCGACATGCCGCCATCACGCGACAGGTCGGTGTGGTTCAGGACATCATAGTTGAAGCGGTCGGCGGACAGTATGTTGCGGCGATCGTTTGCCTTGTAGAGCGTCCAGTTGTCCCGCAGTCTCTTAGGGCATAGAACCAGAACACGGTCGTTCCGAAGTTCGTAGTATTTGATGACCGCCAGTGCCTCGAAGGTTTTACCCAAGCCTACGCTATCGGCGATGATGCACCCACCGATGCGCTCAAGCTTGTCGATAGCTCCAATCACGCCATCCCGCTGGAAGCGGAAAAGCTTCTTCCAGACGACGGTGTCCCGGATGCCGGTTGCCGATTTGACGATACGCTCTTCATCGAGTTCATCGCCTAGATCCTTGAAGAGCTGATAGAGGGTTTGGAAATATACAAGAGACGGTGCCTTGTGATCGGCTATCTCGGACAACTGCTCGATCAGTGGGTTGGTGTGTTTCCGGTCGTTCAGGTTCTGCCAGATCGAGTCGAACCATCTGCCCAAGGCGTCGACAGTGCTTGCTTCTTCGGCATATTGCGTCAGGCCAAGTGCATCTCCGGGCGCGAAGCCCAGGCCTTCACTGGAAAACGAACACGCCCCGACAAGAGCACAATTCGTTCCGCCCGCGTCGCCATTCACGACGATCATCGACTGAGGCAGCGCCTTCGAAGCAAAGCGAGCATGCGCTTTCCTCTCCAGCCATTGCATGCAGGACCGAGCCAGCCAGCGCGCCTGGAGCTGATTTCTCAAGGCTCGATCTGAGGCCGAGCCAAGCAGTTGAAGGTCCTGCTTCGCTGGATCCGGCAGGACGATCCGGCAATCGCCCACGCCCTCCAAAGCTGTTCGCAATTCGGAGTACGCGAAAAGGGAGAAGTTCGACGACGCCATGCTGATCGCCGCGCCACGCTTGAGCAACGGAGCGAGCGTATCAATCGCGCGGTCGGCGCCAGCATTCTGAATGATCCGCATCAGCCTTCACCCACCGTTGGCGCGCTGTTTGACAACGGATGAAGCGGAGAAAGCAGCACGATTTGCTGATCTTGCGGACGTCGGGCGGCGGGATCTGTGTCCAAGCCAAGCCGTTTCAGCGTGTAGTACAAAAAGGCGCGGCGGACCTTGATCTTCGTCTTGCCGCCGCGCATTCCGTAGTCGAGCGCGATCACCTTCTGTTGCGTTTCGGACAGTTCCGGGTGAGGGCCGATTTCGAGCGTTACATGTTGATACCAGTCGGCGTCGGTTGCCAGATCGCATGTGCTCGGGCGCGTGCCCCGTACCTCCATGATCCGCGACAATACGAAGTCCTTGAACGACTGGTCGATCTCGCAGAAGGCGCGGGCATGCCAGCGAAAGCCGTCGAAGCCAATGGCGTGTGGGGCGATCCACCGCCATTGGGGCGCGGGGCGAGACAGTGACTGATATTTGATCTCGATAGACTCGGTACGGCGAATTGCAGACACCACGGCGCGCAACGTTCGGGCGTTCACACCACGTGCCGGTGTCGGTGCAGCGTCGAAGTCGGGAATCTGGCCAATCCAGGCGTCGGACCGGTCGACGATGCCATCAGCGACCGAGCGAAGTTGAGAAAGGTAGCGGCTGGCGTCCGGCTTCAAGAAGCACGGTGCAAAATCGGAACCGCGCACATAGGTACGTGCGCTCTTGTCGTAGGCCATGTTGGCGGGGGCAAGCCCGAGATAGCGGTTTAGATCCGTCGAGGCCTGCTGCACCGAAATCCCGAACATCTCCATCAGGTCGCCGCGATTCACGTGACCCTCCCAGAACAGTCGGAATTCGATGAACTCAAGCCGGCGTTCGACGCCCCACCTGAGATCATTTCCCTTAAGTTGATTTTGGCCTTCGCCCACCAATCGCCTCTCACAGTCTGAGTGTCTATCTACTAGACCAGACTAGTTTATAGACATGCGCGCTATGGTGCTCAAGGCGTTTATTCAATTTCGATTGAAACGATAGAGGAGCGACCCGCCATCGCGCGTGACCTCCGATGGCATCTCGCCAGGGAGGTCCGGTGCCTTCGCGTGCTGTCCCGGGGCGCGGCTCCGAGGGGACGATCACAGGGGCGAACCGCAGCTCTCCGGCCCGGAAAGGCATAATATAGCTGAGCCGCAAACGACTCGGACCTATTCGCTCCGCGCCGCGTCGAGCAAATGCCGGTAACCGTACTCGGTCATCCAACGGGCGCGCTTCAGATGCGCCTCCCAGCAGCGGCGGGCGCAGTCGGGTTCCGCGTCTGGATCGCGATCCAGGACAATGCGGGCGACCTCGCGCCAGTCGGCGCCCTCGGCCTCGGCGTCCAGCAGGCGCAGATAGGTGATGAAATGGTCCTCGTCATAGGACGTGATTTCGTCCGCCCACGGCACCTCGTCGGCGATCTCGGGATCGAGTTTGGCCATGCACCCGTCCTCCATGCCGTGCGCATCCATGGCACCTGTTCGGGGCCGCCTCCGGGCGTCGGGTGCGCGGCGCTGCTCCACCCATCATAATACGGAATGGCGCCGGAGGCCTGCGGGCATATGTCGGTTAACGTCTCCGGTCAGGCGCAATCTCTGCGGAACAGCGAAGGCGTCGTCCCCGTCATCTTGCGGAACACGTCCGTGAAATGGCTGTGGCTGGAAAAGCCAAGGGCAAGCGCGATCTCCGTGATCGACGCACGGTCCGACAGCAGCATCTCCTTCGCCTTCTGAATCCGCCGCTCTTTGATGTAGCGGCAGGGCGACTTGCCGAACGTTGCCTTGAAGGCCTTGCCGAAATGATGCGGGCTGAGTCCCGCTTCCGCGGCGAGTGCGGCAAGTCCGATATCTTCGTCCAGATGCGCCTCGATGAAATCGACGATCCGCCGCCGGCGCGAGGCGCCGAGACCGCCCCGGATCGACGGCGGTGGCTTGCCGTTTTCGCCATAGGTCTCGAACAAGCGCAGGGCGAGCGACGTGCCGACGAGGTCCAGGCACAGCCCGCCGCAGCGGCTATTATCGTTCAAGCTGCGCCTGAGGCAGGCTATCAGCTCCTCGACCGCCGGGTCGCGGAGCGCCGCTCTACCTCTGATCTCGGGCACGCGCCCGTCGAAAGCGTTGCCGATTGTGCGTTCGATGAAGCTATTTTCCATGGCAATGACGAAGGACTGCTTGTCGGCCGTCCAGCCGACATGGGCGGCCCGATTGGCCGGGCTCAGATGAAAGTGCCCCGCAGCGACCGGATATTTCTCGGTCCGACGGCTGTCAGGCAAACGGCAGATGAGATCCAGCGGTTCGCTTTCATGCATGAAGAGGGCGAACTGTGCCGTGACGATCTGTGTCCCGGGATTGATCGGGATATCGCATCGGCTGACGACAATGCCGTTGCGGGCGATACGCCGCGTGACGGACAGTACCGGGGACGCAATTTCCGACGTGAAATCGACCAAAGTGGTTTCGGCCATGACGCAATCTCCATCGCCTGAAAATTGATGTCTCGGCCGATAGCGGGTTGCCGGCCTTTAACAAGTTCCATTCCCGGTAGAGTGTGTGTTTCAAAATAGATGATCCTGTGACAACTTTGTGATGAGGGCGGCGCAACTGTGGCAATCTCGGGTTTCGTTTTCTCTGCCCGAGTTCATTTGTACTTTAATAAAATTCCGTAGTTTGCAGGTCTAGCCAGGTCTGACGTTGCGAATATTGTAACGATTTCCTGAAAGACGCCGCGAAAACACGGAAGCCAACCCGTGTCTCAACTATCGATAGTAATCGATGTCGGCGGCGCCCTCCCGCCAGTGACATCGACCTGGCAGGAGGCGGCTTGTCCCAGGTGCTGTGCGACGGATCGTCAAATGGCCGCGCCGCGTCCGCTACGGCCGGATGGCCTCATGGGAGGAGACAAGCCCCATGTCCAAGGAGAAGACCGTCCCCGGCATAAGTCCGCGCGCCGACTGGCGCGATCCCGAAAGTTACAAACCCCTCATCGACCTGGACCGGGCCGGTTGGGCCTGGGAGTGGCTCAAGCGCAATCCCGACTTCGCCACGGCTGCCGGTGGGCTGCCACAGGTGTCGCCTCCACTCCGTCCGTCCGCTACCGAGCCCCGGCTGAAGGCCGCTCAGCCCCGAATCCTCCGTATCCAGAATCCGGGGCCGTTCGAACAATGGGGCGTATTCTTTCACCACTGGCGTTGCCCTGCCGGCTACGGACGTCTTTTGGCTGCCCGATCTCAATCCATCGGTGCTCGTCGTGGAAGCGCAGCCCATTGCACCCGGCCACACCGACGCCTTCGACATCCGATGCTTTGCGTCACTGGCGACTGTGTTGTGCTGCGGCGGATCCGAGCACGTGCTTTTCAGCGATGGCTTGCGCCATCTCCAACTGATGGTGACGGCAGGCAGTGTTCTCGATGGCCCGGTGTGCTTCCGCTACCTGCTGTCGGGTCTCCGGCACACGGAGGCGAAGGTTCCGGCGCTGCAACGGCTGTGCGGGCTTTGCCGCCTCGGCCGTCTGCCGCGCGGCCTCTTTCCGCCGGAGCGCCGGGCCAAGCGCTGGGCGATGATGCTGCGCGCCTGGGACGGAGAAATAGCGGGCGCAAGCCGGCGGCAGGTGGCGGCGGCGATCTTCGGGGAGACGGCGGCGCACGAGCTCTGGGAGTCCGGTTACCGCTCCCGCATGCAGCGGCTCGTCCGCGAGGCCGAGGAGATGATCAGCGGCGGCTACCTGAGACTTCTGGGGCGGGCGGCAGAGGGAAAGGGAGGCTTCTGATGGATGAAGGGCTGAAGCCGGCAAAAGAGAGCCGGCCCGCCCGCAACCCGTGAGGAAACCTCCCATGTTCCAGTTCGTCCGCCTGTCCGCCGTCATCGGCATTGTATTTTTCGCCTGTCTGTCCTTCTGGCCCGCGCTCGACGAAGAGCATTCCGGCCCGGCCAATGTGATCGACGCCGACACAATCGAAGTGGGCGGTGAGAAGCATCGCCTCTACGGCGTCGATGCCGTGGAGATCGACCAGCGCTGCCGCCGTCGCGATAGCGCGACATGGCCTTGCGGCAAAGAGGCCGCCGCCGCGCTCACCAAATTTCTCGAAGGCCGAAAGGTCAATTGCGAAGTCTGGCAGGGAACGACGCGCGATGGCCATGGTCGGTTCGTATCTGTTTGCTACGCCGGTGGCGACGACATCAGTAGCTGGGTGGTGAAGAACGGCTGGGCCGTCGCCGATCGCGACGCCAATCGTCTCTACAACTACACAAGCGACGAGGGCACGGCCCGGTTTCTGCGCCGTGGCATTTGGGACGGAACCTTCGATCCGCCCGCCGAATGGCGGCGCCGGCAGCAGGCGGGAGACCGGCCATGAACGCGCTCTTCCCGGCGCCCGACATTCCCACCATCCGGCTGCGCGTGCTGTCGCTCGGCGCCGGCGTGCAGTCGACCACGCTTGCCCTGATGGCGGCCCATGGCGAGGTCGGGCCACTGCCCGATTGCGCGATCTTCTCCGACACCTGCTGGGAGCCGCGAGCGGTCTATGAACATCTCGCCTGGCTGAGGTCGCCGAACGTGCTGCCCTTCCCCGTGTATGTCGTCTCGGATGGCGATATCCGCGAGGGGCTGATCCGCGGCGCGCGGGGCGAGCGCTGGGCGTCGATCCCGGCCTTCACTAAAACGAAATCCGGCAAGGTCGGCATGATCCGCCGCCAGTGCACCAAGGAGCTGAAGATCGCGCCGATCCGCCGCAAGGTGCGGGAGCTGGCCGGCATTGCCAGCAAGCGCTCGCCCAAGCACCCGATCGTCGAGCAATGGATCGGGATCAGCTTCGATGAAGTGATCCGGATGAAGCCGTCCTTCGAAGCGTGGCAGGTCAATCGCTTTCCCTTGATCGAAAAGGGCATGACCCGCCGCCACTGTCTGCGCTGGCTGGAGAAGCACGGCTATCCCACACCGCCGAAAAGCGCCTGCATCGGCTGCCCTTTCCACAGTGACGGCGCCTGGAGGCGAATGCGCGATGAGGATCCCGATGCCTGGGCCGATGCCGTTGCTATCGACGGGTTGATCCGCTCGGGTTTCCGCGGCTTGTGCGGCGAGGTGTTCCTGCATCGCTCCTGCGTGCCGCTCGATGAGGCTGACCTCGACACGCTGGAGGACAAGGGCCAACTCGACCTCTTCGCCAATGAGTGCGAGGGGATGTGCGGGGTGTAGCGCATTTCTCTTGGGCATCGGTCTGGCCGCTCTCGCGTTCGAGGGCGGCCCTTCCCCGCTGACGGGTTTCGAGGCGCGGAACGGTTCCGGGCCGCCCGTCGCGGGAGAACATCGATGCACGATCGCGATTACAGTGCCGACATCGCCAAGGCCCTCGCCACGTTGGGCGGCCATCTGACGATCGGCCGCGGAGGGTTCAGTCTGCACTACCTGAATGAGTATGGCGGCCAGAGCAGCCTGTCCGGCTACGATTGCAACACCGTGAAACAGCAGGCCATCGCCGCCGGACTTCCGGTGATCGACAGCCGCTGTGTCGACTTCGACAAGGTGGCCAGGCTCGCCATCTCCGGGCCGATGATCTGTGTTGGCGGTGCGCCCGACCCTGAGCCATGGGGCGAGTTCTCCTATGCCCCGCTGGCCGTAGTTGCCCGCGCCTACGCCGCAGCCGGGGCGGAGGTCTACAACCTCGACCTGGAGGAAGCCGCGGGGGCGGCGGCCTGAAGAGGGAGAGGGAAGTGGGTGTCTTCGTGACGAGCCTGGTTGGGGAAAGAGGGCTTTCTCCGGCTCGTCACGGAGAACCTGACATGACAAAGGCGAAAATTGAGAAGATTACGCTGTCCCAGGCGCGGGACATTCCATTCGACAGGCTGGCGCTTTCGAGCCGCAACGTCCGGCGGGTGCGGGCCGGTGTATCGATCGAGGAACTGGCCGAGGACATCGCCCGGCGCACGCTGTTGCAGTCCCTGAGCGTGCGGGCGGTGATCGACGAAGACGGTCAGCCCACCGACAGATACGAGGTGCAGGCCGGCGGCCGCCGTTACCGGGCGCTGGAGCTGCTGGTCAAGCAGAAGCGGCTGGCGAAGAATGCCCCGATCCCCTGCATCGTGCGGGAGGACGGCATTCTGGAAGAGGATTCGCTGGCCGAAAACTGCCAGCGCGTTTCACTCCACCCGGTGGATCAATTCCGTGCCTTCCAGTCGCTGAAGGAACAGGGAGTGGGCGAGGAGGAGATCGCCGCCCGCTTCTTCGTGACGCCGCAGATCGTCAAGCAGCGGCTGAAGCTCGCCAGCGTGTCGCCCAAGCTGCTGGAAGTCTATGCCGATGACGGCATGTCGCTGGAGCAACTGATGGCCTTCACGATTTCGGACGACCATGCCCGGCAGGAACAGGTCTGGGAGACCGTGCAGCGCGGCTACAACAAGGAGCCCTATTTCATCCGCAAGCTGCTGACGGAAAACACCGTCCGCGCCACCGACAAGCGTGCCCGCTTCGTCGGGCTCGCGGCCTATGAGGAAGCTGGCGGCATCGTGCTCCGCGACCTGTTCTCGCAGAATGACGAAGGCTGGCTCCAGGATGTGGCGCTGCTGGAGAAGCTTGTCACCGAGAAGCTCGCGGCCGAGGCCGAGGCAATCAAGGCCGAGGGCTGGAACTGGATCGAGGTCGCTTCGGACTTCCCCTATGGCCACACTGCCGGCCTGCGCCGCGTCATGGGCGAAACGGAGACGCTGTCCGACGAGGAGCACACCCGCCGCGAAGCCCTGCGGTCGGAGTTCGAGGAGATCGAACAGCGCTATTTCCAGGAAAGCGACGAGGATCTGCCCGAGGAGGTCGATCGGCGTCTCGCCGAGATCGAGGCGGCACTCGATGCCTTCGAGAACCGGCCCGTCATCTACGACGCGCAAGAGGTCGCCCGCGCCGGCGCATTCGTCAGTATTGATGGTGATGGCAAGCTGAAGGTCGAGCGCGGCTATCTCCGGCCCGAGGACGAGGCGCCGGCCGAAACGGGCAGCGATGGTCAGGACACGGATGCCTTCATCCGCGATCATGTCGAGATCGTCCATGTCGGCCGGAACGGCGAGACGGGTCAGGTCGATCCCGCCGCCGCGCTATCCGGCAATGGGGCGCAAGCTGACGATGCCGAAGCCGAGGAAGACGGTCTCAAGCCGCTGTCCGAGCGCCTGGTCATGGAACTGACGGCGCACCGGACGCTCGCCCTGCGGGACGCGCTGGCGAACGACCCGGACATCGCCTTCCTCGCCGCACTGCACGCCTTCGTTCTCCAGACCTTCTGGCGGTATCCGACGGCGAGTTGCCTGGAGATTCGCGCCGAAAGCCCGACGCCGACCGTTCAGGGGCCGGGGCTGAAGGAGAGCCAGTCGGCGAAGGTCATTGACGAGCGGCACGCCAATTGGGAGAAGCAGCTTCCCGACGAGCCGGAACTGCTCTGGGAGTTTCTCTGCGATTTCGACCACGACAGCCGCATGGCGCTCTTCGCCCATTGCGTCTCGCTCACCGTCAACGCGGTGCATGAGCCGTGGAACCGGACACAGGGACGCCGGCATCATGCTGACCAACTCGCCTGCGCGGTTTCGCTCGACATGACCGCGGCCGGGTGGAAGCCGACGGTGGAGAACTACCTCAATCGCGTGCCGAAGGCCCGCATCCTCGAGGCGGTCACCGAGGCCAAAGGCGCCGGCATGGCGGAGCTCATCGAAGGGCTGAAGAAGTCCGACATGGCCGAACAGGCCGAGCGGCTTCTGGCCGATACCGGCTGGCTGCCCGAGCCGCTGCGCACGCCCGGCGTCGAGACCGTAGTGGTCACGGGCGAACCGGGGTCCCCGGAGCCGGATGCCTCGCCCTCGGAGTCTTCCGCCGCCGCCGAACTTCCGGCATTCCTCACCGCTGCCGAATAAGCGGCTGTTCTCTCAAATCCATCCACTTAAGCCCGGTCCCCGTGCGGCGGAATGTCCGCGCGGGGCCGGGCTTCGCGTTTTTCTGGAGATCGAAATGCTGAAATCGACCAACCCTACCTACACCCCATGGGGCAAAGCCGACTATGAAAAGGTCTATGCCGAGGGCATCGTCTTCTACGGCACACCGTCGCATGGCGGCTTCAAGCTCGACCGCGAGCGAAACGCTAAGGTTCATCCTGCTCTGCGCGAGAGGGACGGATTTTACGAGGAGGATTGCGCCTGGGCGAAAGTCGCCTTTACCTTTCCCGAAGTCTTTTCCGAGAAGGACCGCGAAGCGGCGATCCGCACGCTGAAGGAATGGTATCCCGACGAATACAAGACCGTCGCAGGCGTTATCCTTGCCCCCGGCGAATCCCACGTCAAAGACGATCGGCTGTTCCTTGAACGCCACGCCAACGACTGGATCGTCATCAGCGCGATAAGGTCGGACCAGCATCCCGGCATGGTCGAGTGCATCGCCACAATAGGCGGCCGACGCGGGCATTGGGGCAAGCCCGATTCTACTGAGCGGCGCTATCTCGTGCCGGATGCCGAGTATGACCGGCGCGGCAAATTCGGCTTCGTCATCGATCCCACCCGCCACGCGCTCTATGACGGCCCATCCAGCTTCATCGCACGGAGGGCGGCGTCATGAAATTCATCGTCACCCTTCAGGCCACGGCCGAAATCGAGGAGCGCTGGGAAATTGAAGCCACGAGTACGGAAGAAGCGCAAGCCATCATCGATGATGGCCTGCTCCATGAGCACCGATTCATCCGTGACAAGGTTCTCGGCGAAGAACGCGACCGCGAGATTCTGTCAATCATCCCGGCGCCCTCGGAAGAAGAACCATGCTGCCAATGCCGGAACTGCAATTGGCATGGGTCAGTCGATAAGGCCGACCCCGTTCATGATATGTGGTCGCGTGTGCTGCCGGGCGAAATTATGCCGGCGGGCGATTGTCCCGACTGCGGCGCGCTCATTCATCTGGTTTCGGGAGCCTGACACATGGCTATTCCCGATCACATCCGCGCCAATTTCGAGACTCTGCTGCGTGCGGCCAGAAACGGCGACCTTGCCTTGATGGAATGCACGGATGCGTCCAATGGCATACCGCGTTATGTGCTCGCCGCCGTGCAGCGTGACGATGGCGGCGAATACTTTTTCACGCCGTTCGGCCATCTGGCGGAGGGGAATCCCTACGTGGCTTCCCACCCGCCAGAGTGAGAGCAGACCGGGATGAGGGCGGGCCGGGAGCAAGCAAGAGAGAGCCTGCCCCGGCATTTTCCTGAAACCTCAATCCCGGAGCAATCTCATGAATCTGATGACGCCAGCGGCGGCGGTGACGGCCGCCGCACCCATCCGTGCGCCCGAAGAAGAGGCCGCCTGCATCCTCAAGGCGGCGGAGCGCATTCTCACCGGTCTCGAACGCGGCCTTCTCATCGAGGCCCGCGTCCTGCGGCAAGCGATGGAGGAGGCGTTCGGCGGTTCGGACGCCGAGGGTTTCTGGACCTGGAAAGCCGCATATGAAGCTTGCGAAGCCGCGCAGGTTCTGTTCCTCCGCAAATATGGTCGCGCCATGCGGGAGAAGGCGGGCTCGCCCGCCGCGCGGCTCGCCATGCTTTCCCGCATCGCCGGACTTCTTCCCACCCACACCCGTCGCACGCAGGAGTCCGAGGAGTTCCAGCAGTTCAGCACACCCATGCCGCTTGCCTATGCGGCCAGCATCGCGGCGGGCCTCACCGGCGACGATGCGGTGCTGGAGCCGTCGGCCGGCACGGGGATGCTTGCCGTATTCGCCGAGATCATGGGTGCGCGGCTGGCGCTCAACGAGATCGCCGATACGCGGGCCGCGCTTCTGCGGCGGCTGTTCCCGGACAGCCCGGTCAGCACGCATGACGCGGCCAGCATCGATGATCGGCTGGCGGACGATGTCGCTCCGTCGGTTGTTCTCATGAACCCGCCCTTCTCGGCGGCGCTCCACGTGCAGGGGCGCGTGTCCGACGCGGACTTCCATCACGTGCGCGCGGCGCTGGCGCGGCTGCCCGAGGGCGGTCGCCTGGTCGCCATCACCGGGCACAATTTCCCCGTCGATAAGCTGAACGGCGCGGTGCGTTTCACCTGCGTCGTGGATGGCTCCGTCTATTACAAGCACGGCACGACCTTCGACACGCGCCTCACCGTCATCGACAAGTCGCTTGAATCGGCTTCGTCGCCGGTATTGCCGCGCGCGGAGAACGCCGCCGAATTGCTCGCCCGCCTCATCGAACATGTGCCGCCTCGCTTGGAGGCGGACGGCGAGATCGGGTTCGGTACAGCGGCGAAGCCCGCTGTTGCGCGCAAGGTCGCGCCAATCGCACGCAGACCGCAGCCCGCCATTTCTGCGGCGCCCGATGCTGTCGAGCTCTCCTATGAACCCATCGAATGGAAGCCGGCCGAGGGCGCCGACCTGACCGACGCGCTCTACGAGGGCTACGCCCTGCAATCGATCCATATCCCGGGCGCCAAGCCGCACCCGACGAAGCTGGTGCAGTCGGCGGCCATGGCCTCGGTGGCGCCGCCGCACCCTTCCTATCGGCCGCATCTTCGGGTGCATATAATAAAGAGTGGCATCCTGTCCGACGCGCAGCTTGAGAGCGTCATCTATGCCGGCGATGCGCATTCCCGGCATCTCGCGGGATCGTGGACGGTCGATGAGACCTTCGACAATATCCATGCCGCACCGGAAGGCGCCGAGAATGCCGTGCGCTTCCGCCGCGGCTGGTTCCTGGGCGACGGCACCGGCTGCGGCAAGGGCCGGCAGGTCGCCGGCATCATCCTCGACAACTGGATCAAGGGCCGCCGCAAGGCGGTGTGGATCTCCAAGTCCGACAAGCTGATCGAGGACGCGCAGCGCGACTGGTCGGCGCTGGGCATGGAGCAACTGCTCGTCCAGCCCCTGTCGCGCTTCAAGCAGGGCACGCCGGTCCGGCTGTCGGAAGGGGTGCTGTTCGTGACCTACGCCACCCTGCGCAACGAGCCGCGCCTGCGCCAGGTCATCGACTGGCTGGGAGACGGCTTCGACGGCGTGATCGTTTTCGACGAAGCCCATGCCATGGCCAACGCCGCCGGCAGCAAGGGTGAGCGCGGCGAACAACTTCCCTCCCAGCAAGGTCGTGCCGGCCTGCGCCTGCAGCGCGCCTTGCCGGACGCTCGCATCGTCTATGTCTCCGCAACCGGCGCCACCGACGTGCGCAACCTCGCCTATGCCGAGCGGCTGGGCTTGTGGGGCGGCGAGGATTTCCCTTTCGCCAATCGAGCCGAGTTTGTGCAGGCGGTCGAGGCCGGCGGGGTCGCCGCCATGGAGGTGATGAGCCGCGACATGAAGGCCCTCGGCCTCTACACGGCGCGGTCGCTGTCCTATGAGGGCGTCGAGGTCGAGATCGTCGACCACAATCTCACCCCGGCGCAGGTGGAAACTTACGACGCCTATGCTGAAGCGTTTCAGGTGATTCACTCCAACCTGAATGCCGCCCTCGAAGCCTCGAACGTCACCGGGGAGCGAAAAACCCTCAACGGCCAGGCGAAGTCCGCCGCCCTGTCGGTGTTCGAGGGCGCCAAGCAGCGTTTCTTCGCAGCGCTGCTTTCGGGGCTGAAGACCGCCACGCTCATCAAATCCATCGAGGCGGACTTGGAGACGGGCCATGCCGCAATCGTACAACTGGTTTCGACTGGCGAGGCGATCCTCGATCGCCGTCTGTCCGAGATTCCAGCCGAGGAATGGGCGGACCTGAACGTCGATTTGTCGCCCCGCGACGTGATCCTCACCTATTTGCAGCATGCCTTCCCGACGCAGCTTTATGAGCCTTATACCGACGAAGACGGCAATCTGCGCTCGCGCCCCGCGTTCGATGCCGAGGGCAACCCGATCCAGTGCCGCGAGGCCGTCGCCTCCCGTGACCGGATGATCGAGCGTCTCGCCTCGCTCGATCCCGTGCCCGGCGCGCTCGACCAGATCATTCAACGCTTCGGGACAGACAAGGTAGCGGAAGTGACGGGACGGTCACGGCGGATCGTGCGCAAGGGCGATCGGCTTTGTGTCGAAAACCGTCCGCCCTCGGCCAATCTCGCCGAGACGCAAGCCTTCATGGATGACGAGAAGCGCATCCTGGTCTTCTCCGACGCCGGCGGGACGGGCCGCTCCTACCATGCCGACCGGGGCGCGAAGAATCAGCGCCTGCGCGTCCATTACCTGCTCGAAGCGGGATGGAAGGCCGACACCGCCATCCAGGGACTCGGCCGCTCCAACCGCACCAATCAGGCGCAGCCGCCGCTGTTCCGCCCCATCGCCACGGACGTGAAGGCCGAGAAGCGCTTTCTTTCGACGATTGCCCGCCGCCTCGATACCCTTGGCGCCATCACGCGCGGGCAGCGCCAGACTGGTGGCCAGGGGCTGTTCCGCGCCGAAGACAATCTCGAAGGCGATCAGGCCCGCGCGGCGCTCAGGCAGTTCTATTGCTGGCTGGCGCAGGGCGCCATTCAGGGTTGTTCGTTGACGCAGTTCGAGGAGATGACCGGCCTGACGCTGACCTTCGAGGGCGGCAACATGAAGGAGGATTTGCCGCCGATCACGACGTTCCTCAACCGGCTGTTGGCACTGCCCATCGCCATGCAGAACACGCTGTTTGCGGCGTTCGAGGAGATTTTGAACGCCCGCATCGAGGCGGCGATTGCGGCGGGCGTCCATGATGTCGGGCTGGAGACAATCCGTGCCGAAAGCCTGATCGTCACCGACCGGCGCACGGTTTGGCGGCACGACAGCGGCGCCGAGACGCGGCTGTTTACGATCGAGCGGCGCGATCGCAACCGCCCCATGACGGCGGAAGAGGCGATCACCATCGAAGGCGGGCGATTGCTCGTCAATGAGCGCTCCGGCCGCGCCGCCGTCAAAACTTCCGCGCCGAGCCTGATGCTCGATGACGGCAGCATGGAACGCCGCGTCCGGCTGTTGCGCCCCATGCAGCGCAACACGATGAGCGTCGATGACTTCGCCGCCACTCATTGGAAGGAAGCGGAGAGGGAAGAATTTATCGCCGCATGGGAAAAGGAGATCGCCGGAATCCCGGAATTCTCGACGAGCACGTTCCATCTCGTCACCGGCCTGCTGCTGCCGATCTGGCGGCGTCTTCCGGAGAGCAACGCCCGCGTTTATCGGCTGCAAACCGACGATGGCGAACGCATCATCGGCCGGATGCTGACGCCCATCGAGGTGGAAGCGTTCTGCCGCAATATCGGCATGGACGCGCCGAAGCTCTCCGCTGGCGACGCCTGGGGTCTGATCAACGAAGGCAAGGTTACGGCCCATCTCGCCGATGGCCTCGTCCTGCGCCGCGCGCGGGTGATGAACGAGCACCGCATCGAACTCACCGGCTTCACTTCCGGCATGGTCGATGCCCTGAAGGCGCGCGGCTTGTTCGGCGAGATCATCTCGTGGAAGCTGCGGTTGTTCGTGCCGGTGGGCGAGGCCGGCAAGGCGATTTTCGAGAGCCTCACCGACCGTTGGCCGCTCACCGAAATCGCGGATCGGGGGTGACATATGTCCCGCGCCGCCGATCTGGCGCGCCGTCTCGGTGAACAGGCCGAGGCGGTGTGCCGCTATTACCTGCCGAACGGCCGCCGCCAGGGCCGATACTGGATCTGCGGCGATGTCATGGGAACTCCGGGGCGGAGTCTTTATGTCCGCCTTTCCGGAGAACGTGCCGGGAAGTTTTGCGATACGGCGACCGGGGAGCATGGCGATCTTCTCGATCTCATCGCCCTCAATCGCGGCCTCGGCTTCCGCGCCGCGCTCGATGAGGGGCGGGGATTCCTCAGCCTGCCGGTTCTGCCGATCCGCCAGGTAGCCCCGTCCGCGCCGTCCGGCTCCTCCGAAGCGGCGCGGCGGCTCTTTGCCGCGTCGAAGCCGATCCGGGGCACGCTGGCGGAACGCTATCTCCAAGGCCGCGGCATCATTCTGCCTGCGGACGTTGCCGCTCTCCGCTTTCATCCGCGCTGCTTTCATCGCGGGCCGCAAGGCCGCGAGATATGGCCGGCGCTCATCGCCGCCGTCACCGATCTCGATGGCGCCATCACCGGTGCGCATCGCACCTGGCTTGATCCTGAGGGCGGCAAGGCGCCTCTCGATCAGCCCCGCCGCGCCATGGGCCATCTCGCCGGGAACGCGGTCCGGCTCGGCGTTGCGTCCGACGTCCTGACGGCGGCGGAAGGCATCGAAACGGCGCTGGCGCTCAAGGCCGTGATGCCCGCCATGCCAGTCGTCGCCGCACTCTCCGCCGCCCACCTCGCTGCCCTGATTCTGCCGCTGGCGCTGCGTCGCCTCTATGTCGCGCGCGACAACGACGGGGCCGGGCGCCTTGCGGTGGAACGATTGCGCGCCCGCGCCAGAGCCGACGATATCGACATCCGCGCCCTCGCCCCGAGGACGGAGGATTTCAACGCCGATCTCCTCACCCTCGGCCCGGACCGGCTCACGGCATGGCTCGCCGAGCAGCTCGCCCCGGACGATGTTCAGCGTTTCCTGGTCGCGGATGAGCCGAGGCGATGCGTGTGAAATCCGTCAGCGCCGGACGGGGAAGGGGAGAGCATCGGGACCGCCTTCCGGTTCGGCAGGGGCCGCGCCACGGCCTTTCCAAGAGAGGGATCTGCCAGCGCTGGCCGGCTTTGCAACGGCCTGACGGCCGTCCTCCACTTCGTTGCGGCCCGGCGGGTGCAAAGCCGCCCTTTGGCGCTGGCGGGCGATCCCCGGAAAGGCCGCGATGGGCGCGGCCTCGGAACCGGGAGACAGACCCATGCTGCACGATCTCTTCACCGACGACGCCTTCGAACCCCTTCACGCGGCATCGCCAACCGCCCATGTCCTCGACGAAATGGCGCTTCACGGCACCCGTCCCGGCCCGGACGATCCGGAGCGCCTGACGGTGCCCGAAGCCGACCGGGCCGAGCAGGAGATCGAGAACACCGCAGCCGCCCTCATCGCCCTAATGGCCGACACGGCGCTCGATGACGATCTCGACGACGTCCTCTGGGGCTTCGCCAATCTTTTCCACCGCCGCCTGGGCTATCTCGACCGCCTCCTCGACGACAACGAGGTGGCGCAGCGCCGTTTGCAGGAGGAGCAGGACGGCTCGGAGGTCAAGTCCGTCGAGCTCGAGCGCCTGATTGCCCGTGGCGAGGCATTGCTCGAACGCCGCGCCGCCTTCGAGAACCTCCGCGATCTTGCCGCCATCCAGTTCGAATCGGCGACCGGTTCCGCCTGGCGGCCGCATACCGGCTCGATGACGAACCGCAAGACGATGACGGCGGCCATGATCGACAGCCGCGATTTCATCGCCGCTAAGCGCCGGGCCGAGATCGAGCCGCTGCTGCCCGCCGGGCCGCGCATCGCGTTCACCGGCGGCGTCGACTGCAACGACCACATCCGCATCTGGGAGGCCCTCGACAAGGCCCTCGCGAAGCACCCCGACATGGTGCTCATCCATGGCGGATCGCCGAAAGGCGCCGAGAAGATCGCCGCCTGCTGGGCCGACAATCGCAACGTGCCGCAGATCGTCTTCAAGCCCGATTGGACCCGCCACCGCAACGCCGCACCCTTCAAGCGCAATGACCGTATGCTCGAAGCGCTCCCAATCGGCGTCATTGCCTTCCCTGGTTCCGGTATCTCCCAGAACCTCGTCGATAAGGCGCGGAAGATGGGGATCGCCACATGGACCTTCGACAGCGGCGCCACATAGGCGCCGCTCCAAAAGGGAACGCGCTGGAATGGCCTGTCGGTCCCCAAATGACGTGACAGTATTGGTGCACTTTGCATATCATTTATCCGAGCATGGGACGACTGGCATGGCACGGCGGTTAAGCAGGAAGGCATTTCGGACGACGGTCATCCTGACCGAATCGCAGCACAAGCGAATTCTGGAAATCGCTGAGGCAAACGACGCGTCGATCGCATGGGTGCTGCGCCAGGCTCTCGACCGTTATTTGGAGACCGAGGGCAAGCCAGCTCGAGGTTCGGACGCGAAGACCTGCCCATCTTCCGGCAGCGATGTGTAAGGAGAGGCAGGTATGACCGAGCAATCTAAATACCAGCTTCTCTCCCCTGTGTCCGCCGGGGAAAGCGAAGACTTGCTGGCTGGGAAGCCTTCGGAAGACGCGCTGCGACGTATTCAGGCGCTCCTCGCTGACTGGCTTCGGATGGAGAACGTCATTGTCTTGACGGCCGCCGGGTGCTCGGTCGGCGCCGGTGGTCGATTGATGGCTGGCCCCAGGACAAACAATCTCGAATGCCTTGTTCTCGATGCGGTCGAGAAATGCGAGCTTCCTCCGAAGGCGGCCTCCATCATGCGCCATAGGAAGGCAACTTGGCCGACAGAAGAGAATGGTGGGCCCCTTGGGTTTGAAGACTGGCTCAGCTACCTGTTCAATGCGTCGGGCCTGACGAACCCGGACAGCTCGCCGGTCGACGCGGTGGTCTGGAAAGGTGACGTGCCAGAGGGCGAGGAGCCTCCTCTGATGCTCGCCGACGGTGATTTAGCCGAACTGCGTAAACTGGTTGAGAAGGCCATCTTCGCTGAATGTGCCCTCCAGATTGATCGTGGTGAACTCTCGGGTACGAGCGACGGTCAGTCATCGGGCCATATTCCCTTTCTCGCGAAGCTGATTGCCCGCGACACGAACCTCGGGCGGACCCATCTCTTCACACTCAACTACGACACGCTGTTTGAGCAGGCGATGGAAGAACTGGGCGTCCAGTATTTTGACGGATTTTCTGGCAGAGCCAGCTCTCGCTTTGATCCAGCCGTGTATGGGCTTGATATCTATTACCCTGGCGACGTCTCCGAGGGGCGGGTGCGCCGCTTCGACAAATTCCTGCAATACTACAAGCTTCACGGTTCCCTGCATTGGTATGTCGGCGATGACGGGATGTATCGCGCCCGTCACCGCGACCTTTCGTTTGCCAGCGACTACAGGAAGCTCCCTGCTGAAGAGAAGGCGGCGAAGCTACAGTCCGAAGGATTCTCCACGATTAACTCCTTCGGCATCCTGCCAACCTCGCAGAAGTTCACTCAGACGTTGGACATGCCCTATGCGCATCTGTTCCGGCTCTTTCATGCGCGCCTGAACCAACCGCAGACGTTCTTCCTCGTTGTCGGATACGGTTTTGGTGACGACCACGTGACACGGATCATCGAGACGGCCTTGATGAATCCGTCTCTAGTCATGCTGGTTGTGGAGCCCAATCCACAAAGCGCGATCGTGGAAAGAGTCCGCCGCTATCAGAGCCTGGGTCAGAGGGCGTTTGTCCTGACTGAGCGACTCGGTGCGGGCGAAAAATGCTCATACAAGATCGCCACGTTCGCTGATTTCGCGCAGAACATCATGCCGGATGTAAAGTGGCTCGATGACTATAGGCGCCTTCGGTCTTTTGAAGAGCAGATTAGGAAGACAGAAGACAGGAAGCCGGATGCCCCGGAGAGCGCCACCTGATGGAACAGCCGCGCATCATAGGGCATGTGGTCGCTGTCAGCGGCTTCAGGCTGAAAGTGGAACTTTCCCCTGACGCGAAGTCATCGTCTCGGGCCACGCCGGATGGGGTGCAGCGCGCAGTTGCCATTAACTCCTTCCTGACCTTTGACCTGGGAGCCGGCACACATGCAATCGGGCTGCTCAGCGATCTTGAAGCTCGGGAGAGCTACGACCCGACCCGTGACGAAGAGCTTTCTCTGGAACTGACGAAGCCACGGCGGATCGCGTCAGTGCAATTGCTTGGAACGGTGAAGCAGACCGGCAAATCCGGATGGAAATTTGATCCAGGCATAACGGTCCTGCCGACCCTTGATACGCCGGCTGAGGTAGCAAATCCCGACGTTCTGTCAGGTATCTTCGCCCATCCGCCCGAGCGGAACAAACCACGCGATTGGTCAGAGGGGGATTACGACTTCCCACTGGAAATCGGCCATCAAACGGGTGACGAAAATACGCGGGTGAAAGGGTCCTTCAATGACCTCTTCGCCCGGCCGCTCGCAGTTGTAGGCAACACCGGGTCTGGAAAATCATACACGGTCGCGAGCCTAATCCGAGGCATCATAGAGCATGAGAAGTTCGCCGTCGCCTCCAAGGCAGAACCTCATGTCTTCATCCTGGATATCAACGGCGAGTATGCAAGCGCCTTTCTTGATAAGTCACAGGCGTCCTATGCGCGGGATCCAAATAAGATTTACCTGAGTGGGCAGGAATTCTGCCTGCCTGCGTGGCTCATGAATGGGGAGGAGGTTTGCGACTGGCTTCAGGCGTCCGAAGCAACACAGGAGCCCGTTCTCAAGGACTGGTGGTCGATCGCTAAAGCCAATCGAGGCGGCGCGGCTTCCTACGATCCCTTGCAAGTCGCCATAGGAAAGATTGATTCTGCATTGGCTTGGCTTGATGACCCGCGACAGCCGGCCAACGGCACCTTCGACGTGTATATCAGTCACGCCCAGCAATATGTGCCTGATATAGACTGGAATACCTTCAATGGGATTCCGAACTGGACGCCCGATGCGACAAATCAGTGGCGAAAGGTCGCGAACGAAAAGGCGGTTAGGGATCGGCTCAGTGAAATCCGATCAACGTTGCTGGAGAAGATTTCGGCGCGGCAGAATGAGGGCGTGAACTTTGCCAAGACCGCCGACGCGCCGCGGTTCATCGCTGTGCGCGAGTTTCGCGATCCCAATTTGGTCGATAGATCCACCGACCAGGAAGGCAGCAAACGGATTGATCAGTATCTCCTTACGTTGAAACTGCGGCTTCGGACACGCCTCGATGACAGACGCTGGCAGTCGTTTTTCAGCTATGAGGAACAGGGTATCCAGAGCTACGAGGACTGGATGCAAAAGCTCGGGGTCGGACAAAAGTCCGGTTCAAGGGTTTCCGTCCTCGACTTCTCCATGCTGTCTTCGGAGGTTCTGCCCTTCGCATGCGCGCTCCTTGGAAGGCTTCTCCTTGAAACACGGGAAATGCTGCGTCCCGACGTACGCAGTCGATACCCCTGGGTGCTGGTTTTGGAGGAAGCCCACAACTACGCAAGACCGCCAGGTCGCGTGGAGGACCGAGGACAAAGCCTGTCTAGGAGGGCGTTCGAGCGCGTCGCCAAGGAGGGGCGTAAATTTGGGCTGTCACTCATTGTTGCCAGCCAGCGCCCCAGCGAGATAAGCCCGACCATCATTAGCCAGTGCGCCAATTTCTTCTCGCACCGGCTTCAGAACCCAGATGATATTGATCATTTCCGGCGCATCATCCCCAAGCAGGCCCAGCGGCTACTTGATCAGGTAACTGTGCTTGCAGCGGGGGAAGCTATTGTGTTTGGCAGTTCCGTGCACGTTCCTGTACGGGTTCAAATCAAGCTGCCGACCCAAGAGCCATGGAGCGCGACCGCCGCACCCTTTGTAGACTGGAGCGGGGAAGAGGCGTTTCCGCTTGCGGATGTCATCGAGAACTGGGGTCTGACCAAAGAAGTTCCCGAAGCCGTAACGGCATCACCCGCTGAACATGCTGAGGCGGCAAGTTCGGCTGATGACCTCGATGATGAAATCCCATTTTGAGATTTGTCGGGTTTCAGGCGAGGCGCTGACGGACATTCAGATCCCCTACTGGCATTCGTGATGGTGTGCAGGTCGCCCCCCAAATTCCGATACCTCACCCGCGCCACAGTGTCTTGTCGCGGCATGGCTGGGCGCCCGCGCGGGACAAGCCCCGCGCGCCGGGCTCTCGTGAACCGAACCGCCTTCGGCGTTTCGGCCTTCGGCTTCGATCCCTGGCGCGAACGCCCGCTGCGCGGGCGGGTGGCGGTCCAACGGCGCCGGCCAAGACGCGCCCCGCTGGACGCGATGGTGACGGGGCCTGGAGGGGAGAATGCGGCGTGGGCCATGGCTCCCAAGGCCAGGTTCGAACGCCATCCTTCCTGCATCTCCGGCTCCGATGGGCGTGCGCATGAGGTCGAAAGGGGCGCGGCACGCAGGCGGTCGGATTGGTCTCGCTGCCTGCGGCTACGGTGGCGCAGCGGCGCCAGTTTCATCGCCGCGGCGATGCCGTCAACGGCGCGCAGCGGGAGCTTTGGACATGCCCGGCGCGCGGTCGAAGGCCGAGTGGTTGGCGATTTTCGTGTCGTTGCAACCCCGGTCAAGCCGTCGTCCGATGCGGTGAACTCGGTGACGGGGAAGGCCATGGCGCTCCTTCGCCGACTGTTCATCGAGGCAGTCACCATCCCTGCATGTCTCTCATCGCGTAAATCCCGCGCCGGACCGTTCAACCCGCCGTCCGGGAAAATTTCCCCTGCCGCGAAAAGTGCTCCGCTGACGCTGCGCCCCTTCGGGTGACGGCGAAGCCGTCAACTTTTCCCGGCATTCCTCGCGCCCGCTTCGCTCCAAATTTTCCCTCCCGGTGGGTCCTCCACTTCGTTCCGGCCCTCCGCTCACGCTACGGGTGAACCGGCCCGCCTATGCGGTCTTTTCGCTGGAGCCATCGCAGGGATGGTCTCTGCGACGAACAGCGAAAGGATCATCACCATGGCCATCACCCTCGGCACGTTCACCAAGCAGAACGACGGCAGCTTCACCGGGACCCTCAAAACCCTCAACGTCACCGCTAACCTCGTCGTCGTCCCCGTAGACAAGATGTCCGAAAACGCCCCCGACTATCGCGTCTATGCCGGCAACGGCCAGCGCTACGAGGTCGGCGCCGGCTGGAGCCAGGTCGCCAAGTCGAGCGGCGAGACCTACCTGAACCTCAAGATCGCCGCGCCGGAATTCGGCCCCAACTGGGTGCGCGCCCGCCTCGTCAAGCTGGAGACGCCGATGGAGGACGGCACCTCGCACCTCGCCCTGTGGGAGCCGCGCGAGCGCTGATCCCGCCCACTCCCGAGGACCCCGCCGGAGCGCATCCGGCGGGGCTTATCTTCATGCATTCCGCCCTGCCCGACCGCCGCAATCCAAGCGGTGTCGGCGCTGGTCGCGCCGACGGGCTTTCCGTCTCGATCTTCCCAGTCTGCCATCCGGCGCGACGAGCCTGTAAAGGATCGCGGGCACCCTCCAAAATGCTCCGTTCCGCTCGCGCTCCACTCCGCATTTTGGCTCCTCCCGCGCCCGCTTCGCGGCGGCTTTGCCGTCCTTGACAGGCTCTATCCGGATGACCGGGGACCCCGTTCTCGACGGGAGAACGGCTCAATCAAGGAGGTTCCCATGTCCATCCAGATCAATTTCTCCCACGACATCCGCGTTGAATATCGCGGCCATTTCTACGCCGAGGACGAGCTGCGCGAGAGCATCTGGCTCGTCAATATGGAGCTGCGCAACGGCCTGCCGAGGCGCGAGCGCATCGAGGCCAAGCAGCAGATCGCGGAGATGGAAGCAGCGCTCGAGGCGCTGCTGAACACCGCGAGAGCGGGGCGTTGAGCCCCGCTTTTCGCGGCGTTTTCGAGCCGGACGCCGGTCTCTCGTCCATTCATCGCGAGGGGGGATCGTTTTTGGCACCCCCCGTTTTTCGATCCTGAGCAAGCGCGCTCCCCGCCGACATCCTTCGCCCATTCGCGTCGATCTTCGCCGAAAGGAGCCAAAGGATGACCGATCACACATCGAGGGCGGCCGAGGCCCGCAAAGGCTCGCCGTTCCTCTCCACGCGGGAGGCCGCATTCTATCTCGGCCTCTCCTTCCGCACCCTTGAAAAGATGCGCCTGACGGGGAACGGCCCGCGCTTCCGCAAGCATGGCCGCTTTGTCCGCTATCACATCGCCGACCTCGATGCCTGGTCGGAAGGACGACGGCATTCCTCCACATCTGACGAGGGAGAACGCGGATGAAAAGGCCCGCTGTTCTTCCTCTCGTCGCCACGCTTGCGGGCATCGCGCTCGTCGGCTTCTCCGCCATCGCGCACCCCCAGCCGCGCCTTGTCTGGAACGCCTCCGCCAGTGCGCCGATCGGTCTCTATCGCGTCGTTTCCGGCGCGCCGGAACGCGGCGATTTCGTCCTGGTCCGCATCCCGAAATCCATCGAAAAGCTGGCCGCCATCCGCGGCTATCTGCCCGCCGGCGTGCCGCTCATCAAGCGCATTGCCGCCGTCGCCGGGGATGATGTTTGCGCCTTCGACGGGGCCATCATCGTCAATGGCGAAATCGTTGCCCGCCAGCGCAAGGTGGATCGGGCAGGACGTTCCCTGCCGCGCTGGAATGGATGCCGGGAACTTGTCCCGGGCGAATTCTTCCTCCTGACGAAGGCCCCGGACTCCTTCGACAGCCGCTATTTCGGGCCGGTGACGAGCGCCCGCGTGATCGGGAGGCTCGCCGCGCTATGGATCGACTGAGCCCCCTTATCTTCGCGGCGGCTGTCATCGTCACGCACGCCGAGGCCGCCGCTGTCGACCAGTTTCAGGCGCACATTGTCGAAGCGTCGCAGCGTTTTGGCATCCCCGCCAGATGGATCGAGGCGGTCATCATGGCCGAGAGCAACGGCGATGTGCGCGCCGTCTCACCCAAGGGCGCCATGGGCCTGATGCAGCTCATGCCGGAGACCTGGGCCAAGTTGCGCGATCAGCATGATCTCGGCGCCGATCCCTTCGATCCGCGCGCCAACATTCTCGCCGGGACCGCCTATCTCAAGGCCATGCATGACCGCTTCGGTCATCCGGCGCTCTTCGCGGCCTATAATGCCGGGCCGGGCCGCTACGAGACATATCTCCGTGACAGAAAGCCGCTTCCCGCCGAGACCCGTGCTTATGTCGCACGCATCGAAAAGATGCTCGCGGACGCGGGCGGATTCGCTCGGCACGAAGCGATTTCTCCGCCGACCGGCACGCCGAATCCCGATCAAATCGCCTCCGGCCAGCGGCTTTTTTTCTCGCTCTCGCCGACGAAAAACGAGGCCGCAAGTGACGAAAATTCCGTCCCGAATGGCGAGCTTTTCGTGCCGCTTTCGACGCGAAAATCGGATGAAAAATGAGGCGAGAAATGCGGCGCCAGAGTCCGCTTCCCCATGCGCTTCTCGTTCCTTTCTTCGCCCTGCGGCGCGGCTTCGCCGCTGCCGGGCTTTCTCGCCATCAGTCGATGTGATCGCAGATGATCGTGGATGGTCGCAGACAGGCTGATGGGAGCCGCGTAAGGCAAGATGAAGCTCCGGCACCATCCGCGGTGTCGCGGGCTTTAAGCCTTTGTCTGCACATCGATTTTTCTGTTGGTGGGTGGTGCTATGCACCCCCGCCGTGGTGCCATGTGGACCGCAACTCCCCGGTTTTCCTGGGGTCGTTTGGCACCAATTTCCAGAGGCCAGTTTCGCTACCATTTTATGGGGATTGATGAGGAGCGGACCGTGTTCAACGACGACGATTTCAAACCCAAGCTCGGCAAGATCCGCTCGTGCGGCTCGAAGGGCGGCCGCAAATTCCTGCATCAGGTTTTGGCTGCATCAAACCTCGCGCGCGGCGGAGCGGGCGGCACACGCAAGTCCCGCTTCACCGGCAGCCGCATCGGGCGCGGCGCAGGCGTCGGGCGCGTGCTGGCGAACCGAGACCGTTACGCAGCCTTCCGCCAGCGCCGCGTCATCATCAAATCCCGCATCGTCAAGCTGGCCGGCAAGGGGATGGCCAAGGGAATGGAAAATGCGCGGGCCCATCTGCGGTATATCCAGCGCGACGGCGTGACCCGCGAGGGCGAGCCGGGTGAGCTTTACGGCGCCGAGCAGGACCGGGCGGACGGAAAAGCCTTCCTGGAGCGTTCCGAGGGCGACCGCCATCAGTTCCGCTTCATCGTCTCGGCCGAGGACGGCGCGGAATACGACGACCTCAAGCCGCTCACCCGCCGCCTGATGAACCGCATGGAGGAAGATCTCGGTACCAAGCTCGATTGGGTGGCGGTCGATCATTACAACACCGGCCATCCGCACACGCATATCCTGGTGCGTGGCCGCGACGAGCGCGGCAAGGACCTCATCATCGCCCGCGATTACATAACCACCGGCATGCGCGAGCGCGCCGCGGAGATCGTCAGCCTGGATTTCGGGCCGCGCTCGGATTTCGAGATCGAGAACCGGCTGCGCCGCGAGATCGAGCAGGAGCGCCTGACCAGCATCGATCGCCGCCTCATCCGTGACATGGACGATGCTGGTCTCGTCGCCGCGACTGACCGCGACGCCTTCCAGCAGAGCCTGCGCGTGGGCCGGCTGCAGAAGCTGAAGCGGCTCGGCTTGGCCGAGGAACTTCGCCCCGGCCAGTGGCGGCTGGAAGTGGGGCTGGAGGATACGCTCCGCCGCATGGGCGAGCGCGGCGACATCATCAAGACCATGCACCGCGAAACGGCCGGGCAAAACATCGCCCGCAGCCCCGGCGATTACGTCATCCTCGACCTAGGAGACCCGACCGCGAGCCCCGTCATCGGGCGCGTGGTGGCGCGCGGGCTATCCGACGAACTCAAAGATCGCCATTATCTGATCGTCGACGGGGTAGATGGGCGGACCCATTACGTCGACATCGGCAGGGGCGAGGCGACCGAGCCGACGCCGGACGGCAATATCGTGCGTGTGACGCCGAAGAACATCGAGCCTCGGCGCGTGGATCGAACCGTCGCTGAGGTCGCCGCTGCCAACGACGGGCGCTACACCATCGACCTGCACCTCAAGCACGATCCCCGCGCCACAGAGGATTACGCCGAGACCCATGTGCGGCGGCTCGAAGCCATCCGCCGCGCCACCGGTGGCGTTGCCCGTGAGCCCGACGGGACCTGGATCGTCGAGCCCGACCATCTCGACCGGGTGGTGGAATACGAGCGGAGCATGGCTCGCGCAGCGCCGGTCATCGTCGAGAAGCTGTCCCATCTCACGCTCGACCGGCAGGTGGGCACCGACGGTGCCACCTGGCTCGACCGCGAGCTCGTCTCGGATCATCCGGAACCCACCCGCGACTCCGGTTTCGGTCGGGAGGTGCGCGAGGCCCAGGCGCGCCGTCGGCAATGGCTGATCGCCGAGGGCCTCGCTCACGAGGAACAGAATCGGATCGTCTATCGTGCCAACATGCTGGCGACCCTGCGCCGGCGCGAGCTTGCCCGTGTTGCCGGCCAGCTCTCAGACCAGATCGGTCTCGCCTATGTCGAGACCCGCTCCGGCGAGTCGGTGGAAGGCACGCTTCGCCGCTCCATTGAGCTTGCCAGCGGCAAATATGCGCTCGTCGAAAACAGCCGCGAATTCACCCTCGTCCCCTGGCGCCCCATCCTCGAACGCCATGTCGGCAAGCAGGTCTCCGGCATCATGCGCGACGACGGCATTTCCTGGACCATTGGGAGGCAGAGGGGTGGGCCGAACATAACGTAGTCATTCGTGGGGAAAGACCCGTCGGCAGGGGGCTTCAATTGACAATCGCGGTGTTGATCAAACGACGGCGCGACCTTCCGCTAAGCGCTGCAAAGCATGCGTTTCGCCAGAAATGTCTAGAGCAACCCCGCCAGAATCAACCGATAGATCACGAAATGAGTAAAGCTGGCGCGCTAGAGCCAAGCCATCAGCCCGGCAATCGCAGCAAGTGCACTTGCAAACGCAAGCATCCCGGCAAGCACTGCGTCGCCCTGAAGCGCGACGTCCCCGGGCCGAGCGAGGTCATAACCTCCAAGAAGGCCCGCCGCGGTGGTGGTGCGGATAGAGAGCGGTAACGAAAAGTGTGCCGTGTCAACGGCGTCGCTTGTCCACCGTTGGGGGACAGTGGACGAGCGGCTAGTGTTCCCGGACAGACGCGGGAAGCTCACGATCGGCCCAATGCGGGATCGACCGATCTTGCTTTGGACGACGCGGAGGAGGAAGTATCCCCACCGCATGCTCAGCTTTGGCCAGCTTTTCGAATTGGTCGGGGGGTATCGCCGACCGCAATCCCTCGACGGCGGTCTTCAGAGCTTGGGCCTTTTCACCTCGTTCGATCGCTTGATCGGCCGCCAGTGTCGCAATCAACGGTACCGGCTGCGTACCGCCACCTGGCGGATGATCATTTGCTGTGGGTGGCCGCGTATCATCTTCCGGTCGTGGGCTAGCCGAGCGAGGGCGGAAAACGGGAGGCTCGAGGAAGTCGATTAACGCTTTTTTCGCAGACGGACCGTGTTCGACTTGCGCGAAGACCTGCCGATCGTGAAGCGCCGCGTCAGCATCGGCAATCGATCGTACGATCGGCCGCTCCCTATCAAGTGAATGAGAGTTGAGAGCTTTCGATAGCGAAGGGGAGACCGTCGACACCAAAACTGTTGTCGACAAGAGCGCTAGGGTTTTGAGATTGTTCCTCATGCAAACTTCCTTCCATACCGCAGGCTACGGTCATGAAATTAGGAGGCTCGTGTATCTGGGGTTCATCCCTACGGTGCCGAAAAGTTTCCAGAGGAAGAAATTTTGTAAACGAACGTTGCTCGGAAGACCATTACGAGGAACGCGTCAAATCCGGGATGGTCGGCTGCAGCGCATTGAGGCAATCATCCAGTGGCAGCATCGTGTGGCGTCGGAAGGCGACAATCACCGCTTCCTCTTCCACCGACAGGACCGTCGAACGTGGTTCTGCCGGTCCCGTCCGGCGGTCGCTGACCGTATCACGGTTCTTCCACTTGGCGGCCATCTTCTGGTTAATCCCGTAGCGCTTGGCCAGCGTTTTCAGGCTCGCTTGACTATTCTGTATTGCTCGACGAACCGCCTCTGTCGTCGTGGCGCTGCCGTGAAGAAACTGTCCCATAGTGCATCCTTCCATTCCTGGGAAAACAATGCACCATCAAAGCCCGGGATCAAACACCAAGATCTGCCGCAAGAAGTTTTCAGGCGAGCCAAAATTCGATTGAAACTTCTGGCTGGTTTCGCGCTTTAAAGATACCGCAATCTCGTCAGGAGCAAACTTTGGTGGTAAAATGCCAAGCGCGTTCTACCAATAAAATCCATATCGACGGAATTTGGGCGGCAAGAACGAGGGTAGCCGTGGTTTATAAGACATGCCCGCAATTGTCGGATACTGCGGTGTTGCCAAGGCGGTGAGTTCACGCAGCCTGGCGATCCGACTTTCTGTGCTTGGATGCGTTCGCAAGAGAGACGGCTCGGGAATGCGCCGGCCGGGAAGAAAAATTTCTTCCCAGAACCTTCCGACACGACGTTCGAGTTTGCTCAGCGCTCTCATGAGACCCTCCGGGTCGCCAGTCAGCTCTGCCGCCGCGCGATCTGCGTCATACTCGCGGGTGCGCGACAGGCCGAGCTGCACGAGCGCCATCAAGGTGGGCGCGAAGATGAGAAGCGCCACGATATGCCACGGAACATAGACCGCGCCCGCGAAAATAAGAGGTAGGTTGAGGAGCAGCAGGAATTGTCCAAGCCAACTCGCGATGGAAACCAACCGTGACATCATATCTGCCAATCCCATGATCCACAGGTCGCGGTTCGCGATGTGGCCAACTTCGTGAGCCAGGACGCCGACGAGTTCGCGACCGTCGAGGAGTTGAAGCAGTCCATCGGTGACGCAGATTGTACTGTCTTCCGGACTGCCCATCGCGAAGGCGTTCGGCAACGGGCTCGATACGCGATAGAGCTTCGGCGCGCGCGGCAAATCGGCACGTCGCGCAAGTTCCGCTATTCCTGCGACAAGGCCGGGCGCATCACGTCCCGTTATGCGCTCCGCCTGATATGCGGACAGCAAGAAGTCTTGCGGCAGATTGGGGGCAAAAATCAGACCCGCAACCATTCCGAAGGCAAGCAGCAGCCCGACCTCCGCGCCGACGACCGCTGTCATGGACACCCAGGCGATCATCGCCATAAGGCCAAGCAAGAGCGCGGATTGGACGAGATTGATAAATCGATGCCTCGTCGAGACAGCAGGCATTTCCGGCTCCTATCGCGGTTCGCCAAGTGTGATCCTGAGGCTCTTGTGTTGATCGCCGCGCCGGAGGTGCAATTCAACCTGATCCCCGGGGCGATGCGCTTCGAGCGCCGCGATCAGGTCAGCCGCTTCATCAACTCTAGTCGCTCCAAGGCCGATTATCCGGTCGCCGGCTACAATGAACCCATCGCCGCTAATGCGGGCGGGGACCAGTCCCGCGCGGGCAGCGGGGCCGTCAGGATCGACTCCGAGGACCATGACGCCGGAGGTGCCCTTCTGCGCGAGCATTGAATCGACCCTAGGATCGAATAAAACGCCGAGACGTGGCGGTGCATAGCTGCCGCGAGCGATGAGCTGTGGCACCACCCGATTGACCGTATCGACGGGCACCGCAAAGCCGATTCCCGCGCTGCCGCCGGATGGACTGAAAATCGCCGTGTTGACGCCGATCAGACGCCCCGCGCTGTCAATCAGAGGGCCACCGGAATTTCCGGGGTTAATTGCTGCGTCCGTCTGGATCAGGCCACGTATCGGGAGACTGCCTTCTCCCGGCAATTCGCGGCCGAGAGCCGAGACAATTCCGGTCGTCATCGTCCAGTCCAAGCCAAACGGATTGCCGATGGCGAACACGCTCTGACCGACACGCAACTCGTTGCTGGTGCCGATGGGGATTGGCGGTGGCCGGTCAGAACCTACGCCGATATGCAGGACTGCCAGATCGTGCTCGGGGGCACGCCCCACCAGGCGCGCGGAGAAGGCACGGCCATCAGCCAGCCTGACGACTGCCCGGCTCGCGCCGGCGATAACATGATTGTTCGTCACCACATGACCGAGTTCGTCCCAGACGAATCCTGAACCGTTCCCGCGCGGAACGTCATAGGCATTCCGGGTCCAGGGATCGACTACACGCTCGGCCGTCGTGATGAAGACGACACTGTCTCGAGCGGCGTTGAATACCGTGATGGTGCTTTGTTCAAACGCCGCCAAGTCGCCGCGCGGAGCCACGGCGCGCGGTTTGGCAAACCCACCGAGCACAACGCCCTGAATGATAGGAAAGCTCTGCCACACAATTATGATAAGGAGCGCGGCAGAGGTTGCTGAAACAAGTCGAATGAAAAAGGTTCGGTTCATTGACCGCCATCTGCATTTTCAGTAGGGGGCTGTTCGCGTCGGTCCTGATCGCGCACGAGCCAATGGACAACCCCGAGCGCAAGCGCCGCGCCCGCGAGTGCGGCAATCTTGGATGATTCCGTCTCGCCGAGGTCCAGGATGATGAATTTGCGCGCGATGGCGAGGAGCGCGATCAGCACGATCGTGCGGACCTGGAGGATCCCGAAGCTGCGTTCGGTCGCAACAAGAAGGGAGCGCTTGAACTCGAGCGCGATCACCACGGTGAAGATCATGCCGAACACCACCTGGAAGGTGGCGTAATCGAGAGTGTCGAATGCCCCCAGAACCAAGCGGTTCACGACTTCGCGCATCAGCGCCCAGACCGACGCCACGACGATCGCCGCAATGATGACGCTGAGGACGAGGATGACAACTTGCTCGAACTTCTCGTAGAGCGTCATCGCCGACCATTGTTCACGGGTCAGCCCGGATCGCTGCAAGTCTTTCATGATTGCCTCTCGAAAGCCGCCCCGGAGAGACAGGCTCCCCGGGGCTTCGCCAGACGGTGCGATATCGCACGGAGCGGAGGGGACGCCGCAAACCGGCGACCCCCATGTGGCAAATCAGCCGTTCTTGACCTCGATGCGCTTGACCTTGGCCTGCGCCTCGGGAGTCTGGGGCAGCTTGATCGTCAGAACCCCGTTCTTGAAGGATGCTTGCGCCTTTTCGCCATCCACACCGGGGGGGAGCGGAATTGTCCGGTAGATCGCGCCGTAGCTGCGCTCGGACAGGTAATACCCCTTTTTCTCCTCCTGGCGCTCGATCTTCTTCTCCCCCTTCACAGTCAACATGTCATCGTTGACCGTCACCTCGATGTCCTTCATCTCCATGCCCGGCAGCTCGATCGATACTTCGATCGCCTTGTCGGTCTCGACCACGTCGGATTTCGCTTCGCCGCTGCCAAAGGGCCATTCGAAATGACCGACACGGTTCCAGAAGTTCTCGAACACATGGTTCATTTCGCGCTGGAGTGTCGCGATCGGGTTGTCTTCGCTGCTCTTGGCATCTGGCGCGCCGTCCTTGCGCGCCCAGGGGATGAGGTCTTTGATCTGCATGATATGGTCTCCTTCGGTTTTCAGGCGCCCTTGACGGCGATCTTTTTCGGCTGCGCTTCAGGGGCTCGGGGGAGCGTCAGGGTGAGGACACCTCCACGCATCTCGGCTTCGATCCTGTTGGGGTCGAAGTCCTCGGAAAGCGTGAAGGCACGCTCGAAATCGCCCTCGCCATATTCGGCATAGGCAAGTTCGAGGTTTTCCGGCCGCACCGAGTCAACTTTGCCGCGGATCGTCAACACACGATTTTCGAGCGTGATCTCGACCGCATCGGCGGCGACCCCAGGCATTTCAAGCATCATGGAGACACCCTGATCGGTCTCGACGATATCGGTCAACGGGCGGTAGATGCGTCCGCCGCCGGTGGTCTCGGGCGAGTCGGTCGGCGTCTTTTCGGCGGCTTGCGTGATGTCGGTGCTCATCGTTCCAGCTCCTCTCAGGCTGCCTTGATCTCGATTTTCTTCGGCTTTTCTTCCTCGGGCCGGGAGATGACGATCCGCAATACGCCGTTCGTCATCCTCGCCTCGACCTTGTCATCCGAGGCCGCGAACGGCAGGCGGATAGTGCGGGAAAACCTGCCGAAACCGCGTTCGTTGCGGTGCCAGCGCGCACCGTCGGGAACCTCGGGCGCCTTGCGTTCGCCCGAAAGCGTCAGGACGTTGTCCTTAACCGAAATCTCAATGTCGCCCGGTTCGATGCCGGGAAGTTCAGCGGCGATGGCAACGGCCTCAGGGCCTTGCCAGACATTCACCGCCGGGAACGCCGCGCGGGCCGGCGGCCAGAAACCGCGGTCGAGATCGCGCATCATGGAGCGCATCAGCGCAAAGGGATCGCTGCGGCGCAGATATGTCGGGTAGAGCATTACTGGCCTCCTGTTGCTGATCGATGCCCCCGAACCGTCGGCATGGAGGGACCGGGCAACGGTGCCGGCCGGATGTCGGTTCGGAGACCGCCCATCAAGATAGGTGGATCCATTTATTATGCAAGCATGTATGATGCTTGCATTGCACTTTGGGTAGACCGCAGTCTATCCTGTTTCTCATGCAGACGGAGGAAAGATACCCTTGATCACTTCTGATCTCGCCCTGATCGGGACGACGATCCACCGGGTCGCGCAGCTCATCCAGCAGCGGATCGACCAAGACATCCGCGACAGCGGCCTGACCCGCCTGTCCTGGATGGCGGCGGCGCATGTCGAGGATGCGCCCGGGCTGACCATCGGCGATCTGGCCGACCGACTTGAGGTCGGCCCGGCCACTGCGGGCCAGCTCGTCGATCGCATGGTCCGGGGCGGCTGGGTCGAGCGGTCGCCCTCGCTCGACGACAGGCGGTCGCAGATCGTCACCGCAACGTCGAAGGCCCGGGGGATGCTGGAGGAACTCGCGCCGCGGCAATCGGCGCTCGAACATGAAATCCTGCAGGATCTGTCGGCAGACGAAAGGCGCATCCTGCTGGCGCTGCTCGAGCGGATCAGGGCGCGGCTCGGGCGCCAGTGAAAGGGACAAGCGGCATGGAAAGGAAGACCGAATACAACATCTGGTACTGGGTGGTGGCTTTCATAGCCGTGCTTTTCATCCAGAACCTGATCGCCGGCTGGCAATCCGTCGCACCGATCAGCTACAGCCAGTTCGAGCAGTATCTCGAGGATGGCAGGGTCGCGTCCGTCGCGGTCGGGTCAGACACCATCACCGGCACCTTCACCGACCCCGTCGACGGCAAGAGCCAGTTCGTCACCACGGTCGTGGATCCCGCGATCCTGCAGCGGATCGACCGCTCCGGCGTCGAGATCACGGGCGTTCCTCAGAACACCTTTCTCGGCACGCTGATTTCCTGGGTGGCGCCAGCGCTTGTCTTCTTCGGAATCTGGATGCTGCTGTTCCGTAAGTTCGCCGACAAACAGGGTTTCGGCGGGTTCATGCAGGTCGGCCGCAGCAAGGCCAAGGTTTACATGGAAAAAGAAACCGGCGTCAGCTTCGCCGACGTGGCCGGTGTGGACGAGGCCAAGGCCGAGCTCGAGGAGGTCGTAGAGTTCCTCAGGAACCCCGCCGAATACGGAAAGCTGGGCGCACATATCCCCAAAGGCATATTGCTTGTCGGGCCGCCAGGCACCGGCAAGACGCTTCTAGCGCGCGCAGTGGCAGGCGAGGCCGGCGTGACCTTCTTTTCGATCTCGGGCTCCGAGTTCGTCGAGATGTTCGTGGGCGTCGGTGCCGCGCGGGTGCGCGACCTCTTCGAGCAGGCTCGGAAATCCGCGCCGGCGATCATCTTCATCGACGAACTCGACGCTCTCGGGCGGGCGCGCTCCTCCGGCCAGATCGCTGGCGGCCACGATGAGCGTGAGCAGACGCTGAACCAGCTTCTGACCGAGCTCGACGGCTTCGACCCTTCGGTGGGCATCGTGCTCCTGGCCGCCACCAACCGACCAGAGATCCTCGACCCCGCGCTGCTGCGTGCGGGACGCTTCGACCGGCAGGTGCTGGTGGATCGGCCGGATAAGAAGGGACGTGTGCAGATTCTCGGCGTTCACATGAAAAAGGTGAAGCTCGCCCCGGACGTCGAAGCCGAGAAGGTCGCAGCGCTTACTCCCGGCTTTTCCGGGGCGGACCTCGCCAATCTCGTCAACGAGGCTGCGCTGCTTGCCACGCGCCGCAAGGCCGATGCGGTGACGATGGACGACTTCAACAATGCCGTCGAGCGCATCATCGCAGGGTTGGAAAAGAAGAACCGCGTTCTGAACCCGCGCGAACGCGAGATCGTGGCGCACCACGAGATGGGGCACGCGCTGGTGGCGATGGCTCTGCCGGGGGTGGACCCGGTGCACAAGGTCTCGATCATACCGCGCGGAATTGGCGCGCTCGGCTACACGATCCAGCGCCCGACCGAGGACCGCTTCCTGATGACGCGGGAGGAACTCGAGAACAAGATCGCCGTGCTGCTGGGCGGGCGCGCGGCCGAGAGGATTGTCTACGACCACCTCTCGACCGGGGCGGCGGACGATCTGGTCAAGGCCACCGATATCGCCCGCGCCATGGTCGCGCGGTACGGGATGGACGAAGACCTCGGGCATGTCAGCTACGACACCGATCGGCCCGGCTTTCTCGGCACCGGCGACCAGTCGTCGTGGCTGAACCGCCGCTACAGCGAGGCCACTGCCGAGCGGATGGACGCGAAGGTGCGCGACATCGTGGATGGCGTGTTCAAGCGCACCGTCTCGCTTCTCGAAGCCAACCGGGCGCTGCTCGAGCAATCGGCGCAGGATCTCCTGCAACGGGAGACACTGGACGAGCCCGATCTGGTGGCAATTGGGTCCAAGGTGAAAAGAACGGAAGCAGTCGCTGCGTGACACCGTCACTGACGCAGATGATCGGCGGACAACCCTGACTGGATAAAGAAACGGAGAGGAAAAATGGCAAACGGAGCTTGCGATATTTGCGGTCGCCCGGCGACGGCGCGCGTGCGCGCCTCGGTGAACGGCAAAGTTCAGAACATGGAGCTGTGCGATCAGCACTACCGCGAAATGGTGCGCCGGTCGGGCCGCAGCGCATCGCCGCTGGAGTCCCTGTTCGGACGACATTCCCTTTTTGACGAATTCTTCGGCGATAGCGGGTTCGGCAGCCTGTTCAGCGACAGCCCGCTGCGGGGTGGTGCACTGGGCGCCACGGGCGCGGGTGAGGACGACGTCGTGGATGCCACCTTCGGGGAGGAAACGCCGCGCCGCGGATCGCGGCGCGGCGGCGGACGCACCATCGCCGATCGGCTGAGCGAACAGGGCAACAAGCTGCTGCAGGATGCAGCACAGAAGGCCGGGGAATTCGGGCGCAGCGAGGTCGATACCGAACATCTGCTTCTGGCATTGACCTCGTCTGACGTCGTCAAGACGATCCTGGAACAGTTCAAGGTCGATGTGGACGATCTGCGCCGCCAGATCGAGAAGGAAGCGAAGCGTGGAGACGCCAAGACGGAAGGCGAAATCGGCGTAAGCCCTCGCCTGAAGGACGCGCTGAACCGGGCCTTCATCGCCTCGAACGAACTCGGCCATTCCTATGTCGGTCCCGAGCACCTTCTGATCGGACTTGCCGAGGAAGGTGAAGGCCTGGCCGCGGCGATGCTGCGTAAGCTGGGGTTGACGCCGCAGGCGCTGCGTCAGCAGGTGACGAAGGTGGTCGGCAAGGGAGCCGAGGAAGGCCGCGTCGAGACTCCGTCGAACACCCCCGATCTCGACCAGTTCAGCCGTGACCTGACGAAGCTCGCCCGCGAGGGCAAGCTCGATCCCGTCATCGGCCGCGCCCGCGAGATCGAGACGACGATCGAAGTGCTGGCCCGCCGGAAAAAGAACAACCCGGTGCTGATCGGCGAGCCCGGCGTGGGCAAGACCGCCATCGTCGAGGGACTTGCACAACGGATCGTCGCGGGCGAAGTGCCCGAGGCGCTGCGCGACAAGCGGCTGGTCGAGCTCAACATCAACTCGATGGTGGCCGGGTCGAAGTATCGCGGCGAGTTCGAGGAGCGAGTCCAGAAGATCCTCAAGGAGATCACCGAGGAGAAGGACAGCCTGATCCTGTTCATCGACGAGATGCACACCATCGTCGGCGCCGGCCAGGGCGGTGGCGAAGGTGGTCTCGACATCGCCAACACCTTCAAGCCGGCGCTGGCGCGGGGCGAGCTGAACCTGATCGGCGCGACGACGCTCAACGAGTACCAGAAATACATCGAGAAGGACGCAGCGCTCGAACGCCGCTTCCAGCCGGTCTATGTCGAGGAACCCACGGTCGCTCAGGTCATCATGATCCTGCGCGGCCTGCGCGACACGCTGGAGGCGCACCACAAGGTGACGATCACCGACGAGGCCATCGTCGCGGCGGCCGAGCTTTCGGACCGCTACATCACTGGCCGCTTCATGCCTGACAAGGCGATCGACCTGATCGATCAGGCCGCCGCACGTGTGAAGATCAGCGCCACAGCGCGCCCCGTGGACGTCCAGGAGCTAGAGGCCGAGGTCGCGCAGATCAAGCGCGAGCAGGACTATGCCGCAGCCCGCAAGCAATTCGACCGGGCAGCGGAATTGAAGAGGGAACTCGAACAGAAGCAGAAGGAGCTGGACGAGCTTCTGGAGATTTGGAAGCGCGACCAGGCCTCCGCCACCGCCGAGGTGCGCGCCGATCACGTCGCGCAGATCGTCTCCAAGATCACCGGCGTTCCGGTCACCGAGCTGACCACCGAGGAGAAGGACAAGCTCCTCAAGCTCGAGGAGAAGCTACACGAGCGCGTCATCGGCCAGGAAGAAGCGATCCGCGCCGTGGCCGATGCGGTGCGCCTGGCGCGCGCGGGCCTGCGCGAAGGTTCTGGTCCGACTGCGACCTTCCTGTTCCTCGGGCCGACCGGGGTTGGCAAGACGGAACTGGCCAAGACGCTCGCCGAGGTGATCTTCGGCGACCAGGATGCGATGATCCGTATTGACATGTCGGAGTATGGCGAGCGCCACTCGGTTGCCCGGCTGGTTGGCGCACCTCCGGGCTACGTCGGATACGACGAAGGCGGGCAACTGACGGAGAAGGTGCGCCGTCGGCCCTACTCGGTCGTACTGCTCGACGAGATCGAGAAGGCGCATCCGGATGTTTACAACATCCTGCTTCAGGTGTTCGACGATGGCCGCCTGACAGATGGCAAGGGCCGCGTCGTTGACTTCACCAACACCATTATCATCGCCACCTCGAACCTCGGTTCGGACATCATCCAGCGCAACCTCAAGAAACGCGGCACCAAGGAGTTCGACGAGGCAAAGCAGAAATCCGAACTGATGGAGGTGTTGCGCGGTCATTTCCGGCCAGAGTTCATCAACCGGATCGACGAGATCATCGTCTTCCATTCGCTGAACCAGACCGAGATCCGCCAGATCGTCGAGTTGCAGCTGAACCGGGTGAAGCGGACTGCACTGGGGCAGGGGGTCGAACTCGAATTCGACGTGAGCGTCGTGGATCACTTCGGCGCGGTCGGCTTCCGTCCCGAATTCGGCGCCCGCGAGCTGCGCCGGCTGATCCGGTCGGAGTTGGAGACCGAGTTGGCCCGTGAAATGCTCTCCGGGCGGATCGAGGATGGTGACAAGGTCCGCGTCGCTTGGTCAGCGGACGAACAGAAGGTCGTGTTCGAAAAGATCGCAAAGGACACCGGTGACAATAGCCCGGACGATCAGGCCGAGGCCGGGATCGACGAGTCCAGCGAAGCTGCCGAAAACAAGGCGGACGCTCCGACACCCGATGTCCCGGTCGACACCAAGGATAGGGAGCAGTCCAAGGACGATAAGTCTATCGGGTGACGTCGTGGAGGACTGGCCGGCGCGATGACGGTCGCGCCGGCTCATCTCGTTAACAAGCGACAAGCAAGGTCACACGGCATGGAAGTCATCAGAGCATTTCGCAATCTTGACCGGCACGGCCAACAGCGCGCGCCTGAGGTCATCGAGGAAGAGGTGCGGCAACTTGAACCGCATCTTGTACGCTTCCGCGAGAATCTCGTCCGGCTCGAAGTCGTCGCCTCCCAAACGAGGGGCAAGACGCGCATCAAAGTCAGCCTGCGCCTGCAACTGCCATCGGGCGTGATCGCGGCGCAGGAAGAGGGGTTCGAGATCGAGCCTGTCCTGCGCAAGGCCTTTGCCGACCTGCGCCACCAGGTCGATCGGCATGTGGCGCGCCTCAAGCACGAGCCGGAGTACAAGCGTCCCGCCCGCCGGCGCCGGATCGGCGCCCCGCTGCCGCCCGCGCGGGATGCGGCGGAGGCGGAGCGGCGCCAACTCTTCTTCGACCTGATCGAGGATCATCTCGATACGGTCTACGACACCGTCAGGCGTGAGTTGACCTATCTCGAATGCAGCGGATCGGTACCACAGGGCTATCTTGCCGTTCGCGATATCGTCGATGCGACGATCCTCAATGGGCTCGATCGCTTCGAGCGGCGGCCGACCGAATTCTCCGTCCGGGACTGGCTGACGCAACTGGCCTTCGAGACCATCGAGGCCGAGGCGCAGGCCGCGCGCCGCGCGGTGCCCGAGGATGCCGCCCCGATCGACGTGGCGCCCGAGGTGCTGGCCGGGGAGCCTACTGAGTCGGATGAGGAGATGTTCGAGTTCTACCAGCCCGACGACGTGCTGCTGCTCGAGGAGCTCATCGCCGACGACGACGGCACGGATCCTGAGACCGAAGCGAATCGGCATGAGATCGGCATGGCGCTGCACCGGGCAATCGCCGATCTTTCGCCGGCCGAACGCCGCGTTCTCTATCGGCTCCACCTAGACGACGCCACGGTTGCGGAGACGGCGGACCTCTTGGGCCTTTCCGAGGCAGAGGTCAAAGAAATCGCAGAGAAGGCGGGCGAGACACTGCGCGCGAAGCTAGTCGAAGCCGGGCTGATCTCCGAGGCGACGGAGCTCGCGCGCGTCGAACGGGAAATCGCCCATGCAACGCGCCTGCCCCAGCCGATCGACGACCGCTGCCGCCTGGCCGCCGCGCTGGCCGGCGAGGGTGCCAGCTCCGGCACCTGACTCGATACCTGACAACGAGATAGACCGATGACGACAACCTCTGAAACATCTTCGATCACGATGCAGACCGTGATGTGCACCCTGTCCCGGAACTGGTGGGCCTTCGTGCTGCGCGGCGTGCTCGCGCTGGTTATCGCAGTGCTCGCCTTTATCATGCCGGCGGAGTCGCTGCTTGCCCTGACCCTGGTGTTTGGCGCCTTCTCTTTCGCCGACGGGTTGTTCGGGATGGTCGCGGCGATACGCAATATCCGCAAGGGCGAACGCTGGGGCTGGCTGCTGTTCAGCGGCATTCTGGGCTGCGCCACTGGTGTCGTGGTCGTGGTCTCGCCCTTCGTCGCGACGCTCGTTCTTGCGATCTTCCTGTGGGTCAGCATTGCCTTCTGGTCCGTATTCTCAGGCGTCATGGAGGTCGTATCGGCCATCCGCCTGCGCAAGGAAATCAAGGGCGAAATCTGGCTCATCCTGAGCGGCCTAATCTCGGTCGCCCTGGGTGTCGTCGTGACCTGGATGCTGCTGACGCGCCCGCTCGAAACCTTCCTTGCCCTTGGCTGGCTTCTCGGTTTCTACGCCACTTTCTTCGGAACAATGATGATCCTGCTCGGCTTGCGGCTACGCCGCGAAAATCAGACGGACCGCGCCAAGGCTCGTGACGCCGACCAGCCCGCTGGCACATGACGCACTCGAGGAAGACCCGGCGGCCCGTTGATGACGAGGACGATTTCACCCGGTGGGACGAGACGATCTTCGATCGTTGTCTCAAGGCTGGCTTCAACCCGTTCGGCAGCGGTCCAACACCGGTCTTCCTGCGGCAGGCGAGCCAAAAACATAGCTTCCAGACGCCCGATATTCGGCTGAAGAACGGTTTCGACGAGGACGATCGCCAATGAACTACAGACTGCGCGACGTTGCCTATCTGGTTGTCGCCGCCGCCTTGGGAATCGGCGTCTATTTCATGTTCCGCGCCATGTATTTCGTGGAAGAGCCTCTGCCGTTCGCCCAAGAGATGACGCTGGTCTTTCTGGGCGCCGTCGTCACGATCGCGCTGACGGCGGCTCTCCTCAATCGTCAGACAGAGCTCGAGCTTCAAAAAGAAGGAAGAGTGATAATCCTTCAGCAGCAGTTCGGCGTATACATGTCCTGCATAGAAAAGGTGGCGGAAATTGTCGAAAACGTAGGTCATGATGCCGCACTGATCGATGACCTGAAGATTCTCAATCACAAGCTGGCCATAGTGGCCAGCAAAGAGGTTGTGACTCGTTTTGAGGTCGTTCTCGAAGCATTGTTGTCCGGTTTCGCGGACGGCGCGCTGTCAGAGAGTGACGGCAAGAAGGTGATGCAATCCGTCGCCGATCTAACGATGGCGATGCGGTCTGATGTCCTTCACAACATGCCTCCAACGTCAATGGATACAGCGTGCGCCATTCGCCGAAATTCGAGCCGAATGGAACAACTTGACGATCTCAATTTTGAAGCGGAGGTCGCTACGATTAAGAAGGAGGAAGATCATGATGCGCGGCCATAACCGCCCGCCCTTTCCGCCGAAGATACCCGGGACCAACATGAGGTCGTGGGACGTTCCGACCGCGATCATTTACCGGCCGGCACGTTCCGCGATGACATCGGCGCCGCGGCCTAACTACTGGATACTGGAATTCGAGCCGTCGCGCCCGCCCCACATCGAGCCGCTGATGGGATATACCTCCAGCGACGATCCCTATCGTCCGATCCGGCTGAAGTTTCCCGACCGCGAAAGCGCTGTGGCATTCGCGGAGCGGCAGGACTGGCGCTACCTCGTGCGCGAGGACACGACTCACCGACGTGCGCCGCACCACTGGCGGGGAGAGGAATGGCATCGGCTCTACAAGGGAGCCGATGCGCCGGAAGCCTATCGTATACCGTCCCGCGTGGATCACGGTCGCACGGATCACCGCCTCCGGCGCGCGGTCGAGGAGAAAGGCACGGTGGACCTGTCGTCGCAAGAACAGGCCGAATTCGATCCGGTGCTCGAAGCCTCGCTCGAATCCTTCCCGGCCTCCGATCCCCCGGCCTGGACGGGCGTGACGATAGCCGGGAAAGAACAATGAACGGAATGTCTAGCGCGAGCGAGGATCTGCCGCTTGTTTCCCTATCTTGACAGCGTCGCGCGCCGCTACCCGCCCGTCATCGTATGGGCGGTCATCGGCATGAGCGTCCTCGCGTTCCTCTATCAGACCAGCCTGCCGCCGCACGCGCTGGATCGGTTCCTTTTCGAGTTCGCGCTGGTGCCCTCGCGCTTCTTCGGGCAACTGAGCCTCGTCGCCCCGTCGGACTGGACTCCTTTCCTGACCAACATCTTCCTGCACGGGGGCTGGCTGCACCTCATATTGAACATGTGGACGCTCTGGATCTTCGGCCCCGCCGTCGAAGATCGGCTCGGACCGGGTCGATTCACGCTGTTCTATCTGTTCTGTGGTGTGGCAGCCGGACTGGCTCACGCGCTGGCGAACCCCGACTCAGTCGTTCCCGCGCTTGGCGCATCGGGGGCGATCGCGGGCGTGATCGGTTGCTACGCGCGCATGTTTCCGGCGGCTCGGCTGGTGGTGATCGTGCCGATTCTGTTCATTCCCCTCTTCTTCGAAGTGCGCGCGGTCATTTTCGCGATGATCTGGTTTTTCATGCAGGTCATTCCCGGCTTTCTGTCGCTCGGCAGCGATCAGGCCACGGGCGGGATCGCCTGGTGGGCGCATATCGGCGGGTTTCTCGCCGGTTGGCTTGTAACGCCACTCCTGCGAAGGCGCGCCGATGCCTATCGCCACTATTATCGCGACGAGGGCATCTATGGCTTTCTGCCGGATGGCCGACGGGAAGGAGGACAAGGTCCATGGACATAATGCAGCTGTTCTGGCTGTTCTTCATCATTTCGGCGCTGCAGCCGGTTCTGCAGCGCAGGTATCTTGAGGCGATGCGCACTCGCAAGATCGCCAACATCGAGAAGAAGCGCGGCAGTCGCGTCATTCTGCTGATTCATCGGCAGGAGACCATGAACCTGCTGGGTTTCCCCCTGATGCGCTACATCGACGTCAATGACTCGGAGGAAGTGCTGCGCGCGATCCAGATGACCGACGACGAAGTGCCGCTCGACATCGTGCTGCACACACCGGGCGGCCTTGTGCTGGCGGCAACACAGATTGCCCGCGCCATTCAGGGACACAAGGGCAAGGTCACAGTGTTCGTGCCACATTACGCGATGTCCGGTGGCACGCTGATCGCACTCGCTGCCGACGAGATCGTGATGTGCGAACACTCCGTGCTGGGACCCGTCGATCCGCAACTTGGCCAGTTGCCTGCTGCCTCGCTCATCAAGGTCGTCGAGGAGAAACCCATCGCCGAGATCGACGACCAGACCCTGATCATGGCCGATGTCGGTCGCAAGGCCATTGCGCAGATCGAGGCATTCGCGAAACGTCTGCTGTCCGACAAGATGGACGAGAACCGCGCAGCGTCCGTGGCGGCGAAGCTGGCGACGGGCACCTGGACCCACGACTATCCCATCTCTGCCGATGAGGCCCGCGACATGGGCCTGCCCGTTGGAACGGACATGTCCAAGGAAATACTGGAGCTGATGACGCTCTATCCGCAGCCGGTTCGTCGCCAGGGCGGTGGCGTGGAATACCTGCCCGAGCCGCGGCAGCGAGAAGCGCGCCGCGCCATGTCCACGCGCTGAATGCTTGCATCAGCCGGCCGCCAAGACCGGCTCGTCAACGAAAGGATACAGGATGCCCACGGTCGCTTGCCCGCAGTGCAATTCCACCAACAGGGTGCCGCAAGAGCGCCTGACCGACAATCCCAATTGCGGACGCTGCGGCGCGCCTCTCTTTCAAGGCAGGCCCGTCACGCTTACAGCGGCTAATTTTGACCGTCATGCGAATGCCGAACTGCCCTTGCTCGTCGATTTCTGGGCCGAGTGGTGCGGGCCATGCAAGATGATGGCGCCCCAATTCGAGGCGGCGGCGCAGTCGCTCGAACCAAATTTCCGCCTCGGCAAGCTCGATACGGAAGCCGAACAGAAGATCGCCGGCCGCCACGGGATCCGCGGCATTCCCACCATGATCCTGTTCAGTAGCGGGAAGGAAATTGCGAGAACGAGCGGAGCAATGCCTGCCGCGCAGATAGCGCAGTGGGCGCGCTCGCACGTCTAGAGTTTACAGGTATTGGCCTTACCTGCGCCATGCCATCAGGAGAAGAACATGCATGGCGTGACCGGATTTGTCGAAAGTGCGGCCTTGTTGGTCTTTGCCGCGTTCGTGCTCGTGACGATATGTTCACGGATCGGCGTGCCCAGTATCGTCGGTTACATTCTTGCCGGCATAGTCATCGGACCTGCCGGCCTCGGCCTGATTGCGGAGAGCGCTGCCCTGAGCAGCATTGGCGAGATCGGAGTGGTACTCCTGCTGTTCGCTCTTGGCCTGGAATTCTCGTTCGAGAAGATCGTAACGCTCAGGAAGCATGTCTTCGGTCTTGGAGCCGTGCAGGTTGCAGTCACGACGATAACGGTGTCGTTGGTAGCGAGTCTGATCTTCGATCTCGCGCCCCTCCCCGCAATCCTCATCGGCGGGGCCGTTGCCATGTCATCCACGGCCATGTGCCTCAAGGTGCTCGCAAGCGCGAACGCTCTGGGATCGGCCCAAGGGCGTCTGGCCATTGCAGTGCTTCTGTTTCAAGACTTGGCAGCTGTCGCATTCCTGCTTCTGCACGATTCGATGAGTGGAGCCGCCGAGGGACATGGCGTGATAACGGTCGTCGCCAGTGCAATGGCATTGGTTGCAGCTCTGTTCATTGCCCGTGGCCCGTTGCAGGTGCTTGCCCGTTGGGTAGCGTCGCGTGGCGATCCGGAACTTGCCCAGCTCCTCGCGCTCACCATTGCGCTCGGGTCTGCGATTGTCGCGGCCTCCGCCGGTCTTTCTCCGGCACTCGCTGCATTCGCGGCCGGCATGATTATCGGCGAGGGTGACGCGCGCCATGCTGTCGAGAACGAGATTCGGCCCTTCCGCGATTTGTTTGTCGGGATTTTCTTTGTCGGCATCGGAACGCAATTGCCACTTTGGATCATTCCATCTGTATGGCCTGTGGTGCTGATCTGGCTCGCGATCATATTCGCGGGCAAGACGCTGATCGTTTTGGTCGTCGCCCGACTGTTCGGCGAGTCGCTTCAGAGCTCATGGCGCACTGGGATCATCCTGGCCCACGGAGGAGAATTCAGCCTGATGCTGCTGTCGGTTTCCTCGACCTCAAGCATTGTTGCAGAGGAATTCGCTGGTCCTCTACTCCTCGCGATTGGCATGAGCATGCTGGCCGGGAGTGTCATGGTCAGATGGGCGGGGCTAAAGGTTTAGCGGGACCAAAACAACTAGACCCGGCTGAATGAGCGAACCGGTTGAATCTTGATGCAACGTTCTTACCTAAGCATTTTTCGATCACTCACCAGTCATAATCGGCAGCAGCGAGGTAGTGGAGACATAGACGAGAAAGATGGCGTCGATGCCGTGAGCAATAGTGTCCCAAAGCTCATTGACGAGCCGCGGCGCATGCTTCTTTATGGGAATGCTTTTAGCGTGGAGAAGGCTATTTCTACTGGATTTAAGTCGGAGTTGTAGTCCTGGAAAAGGTGCATTTGGAGGCCGGCCCGTTCGATGGGCCGGCGCACGGCGGTGCGCTTATGGCTGGACAGGTTGAGGGGGCGTCCACCCCATCAATCTGTCCAGCCATAAGGGTCCGCGGACTCGCCAGATGATCGAAACAGCGGGAGCGCCGTTGCTGTTTCTTCCGCCCTACAGCCCGGACTTCTCGAAGCTTAAGGCAATGCTCAGGAAGGCAGCCGAGCGCACCATCGACGGCCTGTGGGACAGGATCGGCAGCCTGATCCCAACCTTCACAGTGCAGGAATGTGCCAATTACATCGCCGCCGCCGGATACGATGCAGCATGAACGAATTCTGCTCTAAAAGCGGAACCTATCGAACGCCGGTCGTAGCAGGTTAGTCCGCTCCTCTAGCGGGCTGCGAAAGTGTGAGAAGGTCGAACGGAGAGTAAGGCGCCACGGTCAATAAGACGGGATCGGGAAAACCAGATCATGGATGCGCACCTCGAGCGCGCCAGATTGTATTGGCCCAATCCGCGAAATCCCCATACGGGCCCGCAGCGTGTGATAGCCGCAACAGAGGCCGGACACATGTCAGCACCCGACTACGCTCCGAACTCTTCGAAAAGATTCTTCTTGCATCAACGGGGGCGTCCAGACAGGTCCATGACGATAGTTTCGCCGGGCCTGAGCGTCGGTCCCAGGACCTGTTCGACTTGGTCGGAAACGCACGACCGCGCATGGCGCCGTCGAGCAGCAAGGGTGCTGTCCTGCTGTCGGTTCGAAGAAAGGCCGATGCCGGCATTGCCGTTGGCGCGGAGGGTACCAACATAGCCACTTAATTGTCCGATGTCGTTCTTGTAGGGGCCTATGTCTTAGAACCGTCTTTCGGCATTTCCACATGGCCTGCACGCTGCTGCTCTTTCGGGTCGTAGTGGCGGGGTCTTCCTCCGTCGATCCTATTGTGGGAGTTGTGCACATGGCCTCGGCGGCATACTTCGTTTGGCAGGCGACTCATTATGCCAAGTGGTTGTCCTGATCGTAGAACGTCGATCGCATTCCATCGTATATAAAGACCATAAGCGCTTCTGTCGCATCGCTCGATTATCGTTCCGTTTGTCTCAAGCAGCGGAACGACGCCCATGACCCCCACCAAGCTCCTGATCGGCCAGATCGCCGTCGTCTTCGCCATCGTCATCCTCGGCGTATGGGCGGCGACGCAGTGGTGCGCCGACATGTTGGGCTATCAGGCGCAGCTTGGCAGCCCCTGGTTCGTCCTGTTCGGCTGGCCGGTCTATCAGCCGTGGAAGCTGTTCGAGTGGTGGTATTTCTACGAGGCCTATGCGCCGGAGGTATTCGACAAGGCCGGGATGCTGGCGGCGGGCAGCGGCTTCATGGGCTGTGCGGCGGCGATTATCGGCTCACTGTGGCGCGCGCGGCAGAGCAGGCTCGTCACCACCTATGGCTCCTCGCGCTGGGCCTTGCCGCGCGAGATTCGCAAGGCCGGCCTGTTCCGTCCGGCAGGCGTGTTCCTCGGTAGGTTCGCCGACCAGTATCTTCGCCATGACGGACCGGAGCATGTCATGGCCTTCGCGCCGACGCGCTCGGGCAAGGGCGTCGGCCTCGTCGTCCCGACCCTTCTCACCTGGACCGGCTCGGCCGTCATCCACGACATCAAGGGCGAAAACTGGCAGTTGACCGCTGGCTGGCGCGCGAAATTTTCGCATTGCCTGCTATTCAACCCGACCGACCTGCGGTCGGCCCGCTACAATCCGCTGCTGGAGGTACGCAAGGGGCCGGACGAGGTGCGCGACGTCCAGAACATCGCCGATATCCTGGTCGATCCCGAGGGTGCGCTCGAGCGCCGGAACCATTGGGAAAAGACCAGTCACGCCTTGCTGGTCGGCGCCATCCTGCACGTGCTTTATGCCGAGGAGGAGAAGACGCTGGCGCGAGTCGCCACCTTCCTGTCCGATCCGCGCCGGTCCTTCGCGGCGACGCTGCGGCGGATGATGGCGACCAACCATCTCGGCACGCCGGAGAACCCGAGGGTCCATCCGGTCGTGGCTTCGGCCGCGCGTGAGGTGCTGAACAAGTCGGAGAACGAGCGCTCGGGTGTGCTCTCCACCGCCATGTCCTTCCTCGGACTCTATCGCGACCCGACCGTCGCGGCGACGACCTCGGCCTGCGACTGGCGCATCGCCGATCTCATGGATGCCGAATATCCGGTCTCGCTCTATCTCGTCATCCCGCCATCCGACATCTCGCGCACCAAGCCGTTGGTGCGACTGGTGTTGAACCAGATCGGGCGGCGGTTGACCGAGCGGCTGGAAGGAGACCCGAAGAAGACCCGCAGGCATCAGCTCATAATGATGCTCGACGAGTTTCCGGCGCTGGGGCGGCTTGATTTCTTCGAAACGGCGCTGGCCTTCATGGCCGGGTATGGCATCCGTGCCTACCTCATTGCGCAGTCGCTCAATCAGATATCCAAGGCGTATGGCGAGAACAACGCCATCCTCGACAATTGCCATGTGCGCATCGCCTTTTCCTCCAACGACGAGCGGACGGCGAAACGCATCTCCGACGCTCTTGGCACGGCGACGGAACTCAGGGCGCAGCGCAACTATGCCGGCCACCGCCTAGCGCCGTGGCTGAGCCACGTTATGGTCAGCCGGCAGGAGACCGCGCGGCCGCTGCTGACGCCCGGCGAGGTGATGCAATTGCCGTCCGCGGATGAACTGGTGCTGGTTTCGGGCCTGCCGCCGATCCGGGCGAAGAAGCTCCGCTATTACGAAGATCGCAACTTCACGCAGCGTGTTCTGCCGGCCCCACAGCTTTCCGAAGGCGGCTACGAGGACAAACCGGCACCGCGCCCCGACGACTGGAGCGGCCAGGTGCGCGATACCGACGACCGCCTGATGCCTTCCGGCGAGGACGGTACGAGGCGCGGTTCCCTTTGTGAGGAAGGTGGGCTTCAGCAGCAGCGCCACCCGGGCTTGGCGGAAGAAGAGATTGCGAAGCCCGCCGAACCGGGGCAGCCGGATATTCCGGGACTCGATGTAGACGAGTCGGATGTCGTCGCCGACCAACGCGCCCTGGATCGGCTGTCGAAGCCGGCGCGCGTCTATGGCGTCAACGAAGCAATGGGGCCGGAGAAAGATATCCTCGAAGGATTCTGATCCCGCGCAAGCATCCGCATGTGATCGCATTCCGTCGTACATAAAGGCCGTAAGAGATTCCGGCCCATCCGGCGATCCTTGTCCTGACTTCTTCAAGACTGTCAGGGCAACACTGCATGAAGCCACGCCACAACATCTACATTGACGAGGAAACGAGCGCCGAGCTCGAAGCGCTGGCGGCCAAGCCCGGTGCCTCCAAGTCAGCCATCATCACTGACGCGATCCGCCATTACATCCGTCACCGCGGTGCCCATGCGCTCAATGAGGCGTTGAGGATCCGCCTCGATCGGCTGACGCGCGAGAACAACCTCATCCGGCGCGACATCGATGTCCTGACCGAGAGCCTCGCCTTTTTCGTGCGGCTCTATCTCACCTTCAACGCGCACACGCCGATCCCGGACAAGGCGACGCAGGCGGTCGCGCAGGAGCGTTACCAGAAATTCGTCGAGCAGGTGGGCCGTCAGATCGCCGGCGGCAAGCGCTCGCTCGGCCCCAGGGACGGGGAGGAAAACCCATGAGCACAACTGCCGAAGAACGCCGCCGCGCCATGCTGAAGACGGCGATGGGCCCGGCAATTGCCGAGGCCCTCTCCGATACCGCCGTGATCGAGGTGATGGTCAACCCCGACGGCAGGCTCTGGATCGACCGTCTCGGCGAGGGACGCAGCGATGCCGGCCTGCGTGTTCACCCCTCCGAAACCGAGCGGATCATCCGCCTGGTCGCTTCCCATGTCCGCGCCGAGGTGCATGCGGACAATCCAATTGTCAGCGCCGAGCTGCCATCGGGAGAGCGCTTCGAGGGCGTGCTGCCCCCGGTCGCATTGGCGCCGTGCTTCGCCATCCGCAAGCCCGCCGCGAAGATCTTCACCCTAGCCGACTACGTCCGTGCCCAGATCATGGTCCCGATCCAGGCCGAAGCCCTCAGGCAGGCGGTGCGGGAGCGGATAAACATCCTGGTCGCCGGCGGCACCTCCTCGGGCAAGACCACACTCGCCAATGCACTGCTGGCCGAGATCGCCAATTGCGACGAACGGGTCATCCTCATCGAGGATACGCGCGAGCTGCAATGCGCGGCGGCCGATTGCGTGGCGCTGCGCACGCGGCGGGGTGTCGTATCTCTGGCCGATCTCGTTCGCTCGACCCTGCGCCTGCGCCCCGACCGGATCATCGTCGGCGAGGTGCGGGGCGCCGAGGCGCTCGACATGCTCAAGGCCTGGAACACCGGCCATCCGGGTGGCATCGCCACCGTGCATGCCAATTCCGCCCATGCCGCTCTCTACCGCATCGAGCAATTGGTGCAGGAGAGCGTCACCGTCATCCCGCGCCGCCTGATCGCCGAGGCGATCGATCTCGTGGTGTTCATCGCCGGGCGCGGCTCATCCCGACACATCGAGACCATCGCCGAAGTCACCGGCCTCGACGCCAACGGCGATTACGCGGTGACCACGCTTTCCATGCCCCAACTGCAATCGCTCTCGTGAAAGGACATCTCATGCGCAAAAAGCTCCGATTTCTGTCGGCTACCGCCCTCACGTTTCTGCTCACGGCCCCGGCCTATGCGGCGGGCTCCGGCATGCCGTGGGAAGAACCGCTCCAGCGCATCCTGGAATCGGTTCAGGGGCCGGTGGCCAAGATCGTCGCGGTGATCATCATCATAATCACCGGCCTGACGCTCGCATTCGGCGAGACCTCGGGCGGCTTCCGGCGGCTGATCCAGATCGTCTTCGGCCTCAGCATCGCCTTCGCGGCGTCGAGCTTCTTCCTCTCCTTCTTCTCCTTCGGCGGCGGGGCGCTCGTCTGATGGATGCTGCTCGCCACATCGAGGGCTTCGAAATCCCGGTCCATCGCGCGCTGACCGAGCCGATCCTGCTCGGCGGCGCGCCGCGCGCCGTCGCCATCCTCAACGGCACGCTGGCGGCCGCCATCGGCCTCGGTCTCCAGCAGTGGATCGCCGGGCTCGGCCTGTTCGTCGCCGGGCATACGCTCAGCGTTTTTGCGGCCCGGCGCGATCCGGACTTCCTGTCCGTGCTTGCCCGCCACCTCCGACAGAAGGGGGGGTGGCGATGCTGAGCTTGGCCGAATACCGCAACCGGGCCGACCGGCTTGCCGATCTGCTGCCCTGGGCGGCGCTAGTCGCGCCCGGCATCGTCCTCAACAAGGACGGCAGTTTCCAGCGCAGCTTCCGCTTTCGCGGCCCCGATCTCGAAAGCGCGACGGACGCCGAACTGGTCGGGCTCGGCGCACGGGCCAACAATGCGCTGAAGCGCCTTGGCTCCGGCTGGGCGCTGTTCTTCGAGGCGGAGCGGCTTGAGGCGCAGGATTATCCGCGGTCCAACTTCCCGGACGCGGCCTCATGGCTCGTCGATGAGGAACGCCGCGCGGCCTTTGAAGGTGAGCCGGATCAGTCATCGCCCCGGTGGAGCGATGACCCGGCGAACGGGCAGGGCCGGCATTTCGAAAGCCGCTATCACCTCACACTTCTCTACATGCCGCCGCCCGACGCGCAGGCGCGCACCGAGAATGCGCTGCTGGATTCCGACCGGAAGGGGGAAGGGGACGGCGGCGGCCGCAACTGGCGGCAGGAACTGGCCCGGTTCCGGGACGAGACCGAGCGGGTGCTGGATTTGCTCAGCGGCTTCCTGCCGGAGATCCGCGCGCTCGACGATGTCGAGACGCTGACCTTTCTGCACGGGGTCATTTCGACAAAGCGCCATCCCGTCGCCGTGCCCGAAACGCCGATGTATCTTGATGGCGTGCTGGTCGATACGCCCTTGACCGGCGGCCTGGAGCCGATGCTCGGCGACCGGCACTTGCGGACGCTGACGATCCTCGGCTTTCCGAACGCGACCCGCCCCGGCATCCTCGACGCACTGAACCATCAGGACTTTGCCTATCGCTGGGGCACGCGCTTCATCCCGCTCGATAAGATGGCGGCGACGAAGGTGCTCACCCGCCTGCGCCGGCAGTGGTTCGCCAAGCGCAAGTCGATCACAGCGATCCTGCGCGAGGTGCTGACCAACGAGCCTGCTGTACTGGTCGATAGCGACGCCGACAACAAGGCGCTCGATGCAGACGCCGCTTTGCAGGCGCTCGGCAGTGATCGTGTCGGTTTCGGTTATCTGACGACGACCATCACCGTCTGGGACGAGGACCGGGATACCGCGGAGGAAAAGGTCCGCGCCGTCGAGCGCATCGTCAACGGCCTCGGCTTCACCTGCATTCGGGAAACGGTGAATGCCGTCGAAGCCTGGCTCGGTTCACTGCCGGGCCATGTCTACGCCAATGTCCGGCAGCCGCTCGTCCACACCCTGAACCTCGCCCATCTCATGCCGCTCTCGGCGGTGTGGGCCGGACCGGCGCGCAACGCCCATCTCGCCAAAGTCACTCAGACAGAATGTCCGCCGCTACTCCATGCGGAAACCAGCGGCTCCACACCGTTCCGCCTCTCCACCCATGTGGGCGATGTCGGCCACATGCTGATCGTCGGCCCGACCGGCGCAGGCAAGTCGGTGCTCTTGTCGCTGATCGCACTGCAATTCCGGCGCTATGCCGGCTCTCAGGTCACCATCTTCGACAAGGGCAATTCGGCGCGCGCAGCCGTGCTGGCCATGGGTGGGGAGCATCATGCGCTGGGTGCGGCCCCTGATGACATCACGAACGCGCTCGCCTTCCAGCCGCTCCGCGACATCGACGATCCGGCGACGCGAAGCTGGGCGGCTGAATGGATCGGCGCGCTGCTCGCTCATGAGCATGTCACCGTTACCCCGGAAGTGAAGGAGGCCGTCTGGTCGGCGCTGTGCAACCTCGCCACCGCGCCGGCCGAGGAGCGCACGCTCACCGGCCTGTCCGTCCTCGTCCAGGCGAACGCCCTCAAGGCCGCGCTCCAGCCCTATACGCTCGATGGCCCCTTCGGCCGGCTGCTCGACGCTGCCGAGGACCGGTTGGCGCTGTCCGACGTTCAATGCTTCGAGACCGAGGAACTGATGCATGAGGCCGGCGTCGTCCTGCCGGTGCTGACCTACCTCTTCCACCGTCTGGAGGAGAGGTTCGACGGGCGGCCGACGCTGCTCATTCTCGACGAGGCCTGGGTCTATCTCGACAATCCGCTCTTCGCCGCCCGCATCCGCGAATGGCTGAAGGTCCTGCGCAAGAAGAACGTGTCGGTGATCTTCGCGACGCAGTCGCTGGCGGACGTGGCCGACAGCTCCATCGCGCCCGCCATCATCGAGAGCTGCCCGCAGCGCATTTTTCTTCCCAACGACCGGGCCATCGAACCCCAGGCGCGCACGGCCTATGAGCGCTTCGGCCTCAACGATCGGCAGATCGAACTGATCGCGCAGGCAACGCCAAAACGGCACTACTACCTGCAATCGCGCCGCGGCAACCGGCTGTTCGAGCTGGGCCTCGGCCCCGTGGCACTGGCGCTCTGCGGCGCCTCCGATCCGTCCTCCCAGACCCTCATCGACACAATCCTGGCCGAGCACGGCAGGGAGGCCTTCGCCGTCGAGTTTCTGAGAGCCCGCGGCCTCGATTGGGCCGCCGACATCCTCGGCCCGTTCTCTCCCCAAATACAGGAGCCAACACCATGAAACGCACGTCTCTCGCGGCGCTCCTCGCCGCATCTCTTGCCATCGCTACGCCACAGGTGGGCCATGCCGCCTGGCCGGTCTTCGATGCCACCAACTACGGTCAGAATGTCCTGCAGGCGGCGCGTGCGCTGGAGCAGATCAACAATCAGATCCAGCAGCTCCAGAACCAGGCGGTCATGTTGCAGAACATGGCAAAGAACCTTCAGCGGCTGGATTTCTCCTCGCTCGGACAACTCCAGGGGGCGCTGAACCGTATCGACGGGCTGATGATGCAGGTCGACGGCCTCAGCTTCGACCTGACGCAGCTCGAAGGCCAGTGGCGGCAGCAATATCCAAGCTCGTACGATGCCACGGTCAGCACCAGCGATATCGCCACTGCCGCGCGCGAGCGCTGGCAGAGTGCCATGAACGCTTTCCGCCAAACCATGCGGGTGCAATCGCAGATCGTCGAGAACGTGCGCGTCGACGAAGGGCTACTCACCGATCTCGTCAATCGGAGCCATGGCGCCGTCGGGGCGCTGCAGGCGCAGCAGGCCGCGAATCAGCTCATTGCGCTTTCGGCCAAGCAGCAGATGCAGATCCAGACGCTGATGGCCGCCCATTACCGTGCCGAGGCAGAAGACGCCGCGCGCAAGGCGCAGGCGGAGGAAGCGGCGCGCGAGACCACGCGCAGGTTCCTCGGTTCCGGCTCCGCCTATTCCGGGAACTGACCGGCAGGGAGGCGACGCGCGATGAATGATCTCGGCATCATCGACCGGTTCATGGAGACCTTCAGCCGCTACATCGACAGCGGCTTCGGACTCTTGTCGGGTGACGTCGCCTTCCTCACCACCATCCTGATCGGCATCGACATTACGCTGGCAGGCCTGTTCTGGGCTCTGGGCGGCGAGGACAACATCATCGGGCGCCTGATCCGGAAGGTGCTCTATGTCGGCGTCTTCGCGCTGATCCTCAACAACTTCCAGAACCTTGCCGAGATCATCTACAGGTCCTTCTCCGGTCTCGGCATCCAGGCCGCGCCCGGCACGCTCGCCGCCGACGATCTGCTCAAACCTGGCAAGATCGCCGCCACCGGTTATGAGGCGGCGTATCCGCTCATCGATCAGGTCGGCAATCTCGTCGGCTTTCCGGAAATCTTCGGCAACGCACTCACCGTCTTCGTCCTGCTGCTGGCCTGGTTCCTGGTCCTCATCGCCTTCTTCATTCTGGCGATCCAGCTCTTCATCACCGTGCTCGAGTTCAAACTGACGACGCTCGCCGGCTTCGTCCTGGTGCCCTTCGCGCTCTGGAACAAGACGTCGTTCCTCGCCGAACGGGTTCTCGGCAACGTGATTTCCTCCGGCATCAAGGTGATGGTGCTCGCCGTCATCGTCGGCATCGGCTCGACGCTGTTCGCTTCCTTCACCAACGGCCTTCAGGGTCAGGAACCGGACCTTGCCGCCGCCATGTCGCAGGTGCTGGGCGCTCTGGCGCTGCTCGGTCTCGGCATCTTCGGCCCCGGCATCGCTTCGGGTCTTGTATCCGGAGCACCGCAGCTCGGCGCCGGCGCCGCCCTCGGCGCAACTGGTGCTGCGGTGGGCGCGACCATGCTCGCCGGTGGCGCGGCGCTTGCCGGGGCGCGCATGGCCGCTGGCGGCGGTCTAGCCGCCATCCGCGCGGGCACGGCGATGGGGTCTGCCGCTTCTTCCGCCTACCAACTGGGACAGGCGACCTCCGGGACGTCCGGCATGGCAGGCGCCGCGGCCGGTGTTGGTGGCATGGCGCGCGCTGCCGGCGGAGCCGCCACAAACGCCGCGCGCCAAGTCGCGGGTCGCGCCTCTTCCTCTCTGAAAGAAAGCGCCGATGCCGGACGCCGTGGCGCCTGGACGGCCACCGGCGGCACGCCGACCGCCTCCATGTCGGAGGCAAGCGCCGCATCGGCGGGCATCCCCTCGAGTTCCCCGCCGGATTGGGCGAACCGCCTGCGCTCCGAACAGGCGGCGCGTGCGCATCGGCAGACCGCCACCCAAGCCATCAAGGACGGTGACCGGCCCGGCAACGGCGCCAATCCCTCCCTCAATGACAAGGACGACTGACCCATGTTCTTCCGACGACCGATTCAACGATACGGCACGACGCCGGAGCCCGTCACTCCCTATCAGAGGGCCGCCCAGCTCTGGGACGAGCGCATCGGCGCGTCCCGTATCCAGGCAAGAAACTGGCGGGTCATGGCCTTCGGCTGCCTGGCGCTTTCCGTCGGTCTTTCCGGCGGCTTGCTCTGGCAGTCGCTGCAAAGCCGCGTCGCGCCCTATGTGGTCGAGGTCGACAAGTTCGGCGAGGCGCGCGCCGTCGCGCCGGCGATCCAGAACTACCAGCCGGCCGACGCCCAGATCGCCTGGCACCTCGCCCGCTTCATCACCAACGTCCGTTCGGTGTCCACCGATCCGGTGCTGGTGCGCCAGAACTGGCTGTCCGCCTACGATTTCGCCACCGACCGCGCCGCGCTGTTCCTGAACGACCACGCTAAGAAGAACGATCCCTTCAGCGCGATCGGCACCCGCAGCGTCTCGGTCCAGGTGACGAGCGTTGTGCGGGCCTCTGACGCCTCCTTCCAGGTCAAGTGGACCGAGCAGGTCTTCGAGCGCGGTAGCCTGGCCCGCACCGAGCGCTGGACCGCGATCCTGACGGTCGTGATCCAGACCCCGCGCACCGCCGAGCAGCTCCGCAAGAACCCCCTCGGCGTCTTCGTCAACGCCATCGACTGGTCGCGCGAACTCGACGCCACCGCGCCGCAATTGCCCAAGGAGCCCTCTCAATGAAGAAGAACATGTTCGTCATCACCGTGTCGGCGCTGGCCTTGTCCGCCTGCGCCACAAAGCCTTTGCCGCCAACGATCAGCTACGACTCCGACGACTTCAAGCCGGCCGTCATCGACAGGGAACCGGCCAGGCCGGTGAAGATCGTCGAGGTGCCGAAGGTCCTGCCATTGCCGGGCCAGCTTCTGCCGGAGCCCGGCGAGGTGGCCGAGGACAAGCGCCCGCCGACCGAGCGGGTCGAGGACGCCAACAAGGCGGCGACCCAGGAGCCGACCAAGCACGGCTATGTCAACGCCATCCAGGTCTATCCCTATACGGAAGGGGCGCTCTACCGTCTCTATGCGGCGCCTGAGCGCGTCAGCGACATTGCCTTGCAGCCCGGCGAAAAGCTCACCTCCGTCTCCGCCGGCGACACGGTGCGCTGGGTGATCGGCGACACGCTGAGCGGCACAGGCAATTCGGAGCGTACCCATGTGCTGGTCAAGCCCTTTGCGCCGGGCCTCAAAACCAATCTCGTCATCACCACCGACCGCCGCGCCTATCACCTCCAGCTTGAAAGCACCGAGAGGACCGCCATGGCGGCGATCTCCTGGACCTATCCATCCGATCAGCTTCTCGCCCTGCGCCGGCAGAACGCGGCGGCCGAGACAGCGCTGCCGGTGGCGTCCAACATCGCGCTCGAAAACATCCGCTTCCGTTACGCCATCACCGGCGACAACCCGCCTTGGAAGCCCCTGCGCGCCTTCGACGATGGCCACAAGGTCTATATCGAGTTCCCCCGCCGGATCGATCAGGGCGAGGCGCCGCCGCTCTTCGTGGTGGGCGCCGACGGCGGCAACCAGCTCGTCAACTACCGCATGCGCGGCAACTACTACATCGTCGACCGCCTCTTCGCTGCCGCCGAACTGCGCCTCGGCGCCAAGCCGCAGCAGGTGGTTCGGATTTCCCGGACCGACGGGACGCCACGGCGCACCGCGTTGTTTTCGCGCACGGACCGGTAGGGGGAGAGGCCATGACGGATCCCGCCGCACCCACGCCAAAACCTGCCGGTTCGTCCAAGCGCGATCCCGGCAAGCTGGACCTGCGCGCCGCGCCCCGCCGCGTCGTACGCTTCAGGCGCGGCCTTGTCATCGGCGTGGCCGCGCTCGGCTCCGGCGCCATCCTCGGCGTGACCATGATGGCGCTGCAAGGCCCGGCCCTGCGAATCCAGGACCAGGCCGAGGAGCTCTACAACACCGAACGCAAACCGACCCCGGACGGCCTTGCCGCGTTGCCCGGCGATTACAGCCAGGTCAAGCCGGAGACACCGCAGCTCGGGCCGCCGCTGCCCGGCGATCTCGGCCGGCCGATCCTCGAACGCCAGCGGCAGCTCGGCATCGCGCCGGGAGGATCGGAATTGTCCGCCGAGGAGCAGCGCCTCGCCCAGCAGGCCATCCAGGCGAAGGAGGCCGGCGTCTTCTTCCGTATCGAGAACCGGCCGCGGCAGGACGCGCCGGCAGTGACGGGCCAGTCCCAGCAAATGGCAGCGACGGAGACCGGTTCGCCCGATGCCAACCGCCTGGCGCTCGATCCCGAACGCGACCAGAACAACCAGCAGCGCAAGCTCGACTTCCTGAATCAGCGCGATACCGGCGGCATCTACAATCCGCACGCGCTACAGACCCCGGTCTCGCCCCATCAGGTGATGGCCGGCAGTGTGATCGCCGCGAGCCTGATCACGGGCATCAATTCCGACCTGCCGGGCCTCGTCGTCGCCCAGGTCACCCAGAACGTCTACGACACGGTGACCGGCCGCACGCTGCTGATACCACAGGGCTCGCGCCTGATCGGCACCTATGACAGCGTGATTGCCTTCGGCCAGTCCCGTGCGCTGCTTGTCTGGCAGCGCATCATCCTGCCCGACGGCTCCTCCGTCGAGATCGACAATCTGCCCGCCACCGACACCGCCGGCTATGCCGGGCTCGAGGACGAGGTCGACTACCACACCTGGCGGCTCATCAAGGGCATCGCGCTTGCCACCCTGCTCGGCGTCGGCACGGAGCTGAGCCTCGGCAGTAACGAGAGCGACCTGGTCCGGGCGATACGCGAGTCCACCCAGCAGAATGTCAACCGCGCCGGCCAGCGCATCACCGAGAAGAACCTGAACATCCAGCCGACCATCACCGTCCGTCCCGGCTGGCCGCTCAGGATCATCGTTCACAGGGATCTCGTATTGCGCCGCTACCAGGGCTGAAACCTGTCCACCGAAGCTTTAGCAAAGGAGGATCGATCATGGCCAATCTGAAACTCGGAAAACTGCCCGACCGCACGCCGGCGAAGATCACCATCACCGTCGGCGCGGACCTGAACCAGGCGCTACGGGATTATGCGATCCTCTACCGCGCCACCTATGGCGAGGCCGAGTCCGTCGCCGAGCTCATTCCCTTCATGCTGGAGGCCTTCCTCGACAGCGACCGCGCCTTCGCCAAGGCGCGCAAGGAGGGGTTGCCCGAGACGAACATCGACCAACCGGCGCGGCGCGCCCGCTCACCCCGCGCGGGCGATAGCGAAGCGGCGTCGCCCGCTGTCTCATCCGCATCGCAATTCCAGGAGTAACCTATGCAAATCGGCACCTTCACTTTGTCCAATGACGGGGGCTGGACCGGTTCCATCCGCACGCTCACCATCGACGCCAAAGTCCGGCTCGTCCCCAATGACGACCGTACCCATGACAACGCCCCGGCATTCCGAGTCCTTGTCGGCAACGCCCGCATCGGTGACGCCTGGGATGCCCGGACAACGGGTAATCACCCGAAATACTATCTCCGCCTCCGTCTCGACGACCCGAGCCTTCCCGAACCCTTCACCGCCGCCCTGTTCCCCTCCGAGGAGGGGGACCGGGCGCAGCTCGTCTGGAACAGGCGGCGGGAGGGATGAACTGCTCCGATTTGCTCTATTCCGAAATCGTTCGCAAAAGACTTCAGACGGCGATGGCTTTTGCCCATGAATTCGGAAGTCGCGCCCTTCGCGGTCGTGTGGATGTCGCGGAAGGCAAGGCGAGCCTTCCTGCAGGGGAGATTGTTACGAATCCTCGGACCATAAGCGTATGTGCCGAGGATTCGTATCATCTTCCTGCCGGGCTCTCGAAAGGGGGTGCGTCCGTGGTCGTTCCTGCCGGTGCGCCCGTCCCGGACGGCAATGGCATAGAGAATTTTGAAGTCTCCATTTTTTGATGGTTATGGACCATCAAAAGGGGATATATAGGAAATGAAAGTTGCGCATATTTTCAAAATATGCGAATTTGATGGTTATGAGCCATCAAAGAACACCAAGGCTGAAGCCCTTTCTGGAGCGCGTTCCTCCCGGCTTCCTGGTCGACGCCGCATGGCTGAAGCGCTTCGGCATCGATCCCAAGTCCATCCACGATTACGCCGAGCGGGGCTGGCTGGAGCGGGTGGCACGCGGGGTCTACCGCCGGCCGCTGCCTCATACCGATCAGGCAGGGCGCCCGCTTGTCCGACCGGAGACCGACTGGCAGCTCCCGCTGCTGTCGATCCAATGGATCATGGAACATGACGTCCATCTGGGTGGCTTGAGCGCGCTCGGCTTCCATGGGCTCGCTCACTATCTGCCGCTTGGCGGCGGGGAGCGTGTCTATCTCTATGGCGAAGTTCCCTCCTGGCTGGCCCGCCTTCCGGGCAAGGCACAGTTCGTCGTTCGCTCGCGCGTCCTGTTCGGTGACGACCTTGCCGGCGTCGAGAATGCCGAGCACCAATTCGAGAGCGCGCCGGGGGTGGGGGCGGGACATGGCCCGACCGTGAGCCCCTGGCGCTGGCCGCTCAAGGTTTCGTCCCCCGAGCGCGCCATCCTCGAAGCGCTCGACGAACTGCCAGCCCACGCGACCTTCGACAATCTGGACATGATCTTTCAGGGGCTGACGAACCTGCGTCCCAAGCGCCTGATGACCCTGCTGCGCGCTTGCCGAAGCATCAAGGTTAAGCGCCTGTTCTTCGTGTTCGCCGACCGGCATGCCCATGCCTGGGTGAAGCATCTTGACAAGAGCGCCATCGATTTCGGATCCGGCCCGCGCGCGCTGGTGAAGGGCGGAAAACTGCACCCGGTCTACCGGATCTATGTGCCCGAGACGCTTCTGCCTGCGGATGGGGACGAGGACGCGAGCCATGCGTGAACGCTATGTCGAGCAGGTCCGCTTGCTGATGCGCCTCCTGCCGGCCATTGCGGCTGAGGAGGTCTTTGCGCTCAAAGGCGGTTCGGCCATCAATCTCTTCTACCGGGACATGCCGCGTCTGTCGGTCGATATCGATCTGACCTATGTGCCGATCGAGGATCGCGCCGTCTCTCTTCAGCAAATCGATGCCACGCTCGACCGGATCATGGACTCATTCGGCCGCAGCAACAGGGATGTGCGGCTCCAGCGCATCGCTGGCGGCGGGAACCTGGAAACCCGCATCATGGCCTCTCGCGGTGCGGCGAGTGTGAAGATCGAGACCTCGCCTGTCATGCGCGGAACGGTGCTGTCGCCGGTGCCGATGAGGGTTTCGGACGCGGTGGAGGAGGCCTTTGGCTTCGCCGAGATGCCGGTGCTCGCCTTCGAGGACCTCTTTGCCGGCAAGCTGCATGCCGCCCTCGACCGCCAGCACCCGCGCGATCTCTACGATGTCCACCTGCTCTATGAGAATGAGGGGCTGACGGACGATTTGTTCCGGGTCTTTCTGGTCTATGTCTGCGCGTCCGGCCGTCCGCCGCACGAACTGCTGGCGCCACCGGCTATCCCGATAGAAGAACTGTACACTGAGGAATTCGTTGGGATGACGCGGGAAGAGATCGCGCTGTCCGATCTCGAAACGGCGCGAACGCGCCTGATCACGGATGTCCGAAGGCGTCTGACCGACAACGCAGCGGCATTCTTGATGTCGCTTCACAACGCCGAACCGGATTTCGCTCTCATCGACCTGCCCCAGGGCGAACGGCTCCCCGCCATCCAGTGGAAGCTTCTCAACTTGCGCAGGCTCAAGGCAGAAAATCCAGCCAAGCATGCCGAGCAGGGAGAAATGTTGAAGGCGCTGTTTGCCTAAAGGAGGCGTGGGAGAAGACCAGGGTATATAACGGCCATAAGAACTCGGCTGCTTTTGCGCGATCCTTATCCAGTATGCATCAATACTGGAAAGGTTCGACCCATGACGGAAAAGGAGGACCAGGCGGCCGCGCTCATCCCGCCCCCGGCGAACGACAACGGCACCGAGCAACGGGCGGCGCAAGAAGCGGAGCGGCACCTGGACACCATCGCGCGGGCCATCGGTCGCCATATCGCCCGCGAACACATCAGGGCCTGGGAGCAGGAGCGGCGGAAGCGGGCGGCCAACGACAACCGGCCAAAGGAAGAGGGGCGGGAACCGGACGGGTGAAATCCGCCCTTGAGAGAAAGGAAAGTCTTATGACCCGCGTTGCGCTATACGCCCGCTATTCCTCGGACAATCAGAGCGTTTCCTCCATCGAGGATCAGTTCCGCATTTGCCGGGACCAGGCGGCGCGGGAGAAGTGGAAAGTGGTGGGCGCCTACAAGGACGCCGCCATTTCGGGCGCGAGCGTCACCTTGCGGCCGGGTATCCAGGCGCTCTTGCAGGACGCGCAGGCGGGCAAGTTCGACACCGTGCTGGCAGAGGCGCTGGACCGCATCAGCCGCGACCAGGCCGATGTCGCCATTCTCTACAAGCATTTCAAGTTTGCCGGCGTGACGCTCGTGACGCTTGCCGAGGGCGAAATCTCCGAGCTCCATGTCGGTCTCAAGGGCACCATGAACGCCCTGTTCCTGAAAGACCTTGCCGCCAAGACCCACCGTGGTCTGCGGGGCCGCGTCGAAAAGGGAAAGGCGGGCGGCGGCCTCTGCTATGGCTATGACGTCGTGAAACGTCTCAACGGCGATGGTGAGCAGGTGCGCGGCGAACGGAAGATCAACGAGGCCGAGGCCGAGATCGTCCGCCGCATCTTTCGCGAATTCGCCGCCGGCAAGAGCCCCAAGGCCATCGCCGCCGATCTCAACCGCGACGGTATTCCCGGTCCCAATGGCAAGGCTTGGGGAGACACCACCATTCGCGGCCATGTCTGCCGGGGCACCGGCATCGTCAACAACGAGCTCTATGCCGGTGTGCTGGTCTGGAACCGGCTCCGCTACATCAAGAACCCGGCGACGGGAAAGCGCGTCTCGCGCGTCAACCCGGAGTCCGAATGGATCAGGACCGAGGTGCAGGAACTGCGCATCGTCGACGAAGACCTGTGGCAGGCGGCGCGGCGGCGGCAGGAGGAGATTTCCAGGCAGTTCGAGAATGTCACCAAAGGCGTGCGCGCTTATCGTGCCAAGCACGTCAACGAGCTGCGCCGCCCCGCCTTTCTGTTCTCCGGCCTACTCAAATGCGGCTGCTGCGGCGGCAATTACGGCATCATCACCCGTGACCGCTATGGCTGTCTCAATCGTTATCGGCGGGGTACCTGCGACAACGGCCATACCATCCGTCGCGATGACATCGAGCAGCGTATTCTGTCCGGCCTTACCGAACGGCTGGTTTCGGCCGAGCGGGTCGCCAAGGCCGTGCGCGCCTATGCCGAAGCGCTGAACAGTCAGAACCGTGAACGCCGGGCGCAGGTGGAGCTTGACCGTAAGGCGCTGGAGAAGATCGAACGCGGTATCGCTGGCATCATGGCAGCGATTGAGGACGGCATGTATCAGCCGGCCATGAAGGATCGGATGGAGGAACTGGAACGCCAGAAGGCGGATGTCCTGGCGCGCATGGAACAGGCGCCCGAGGATGTCCCGGACATCCACCCCAACATCGCCGAAATCTACAAGGCCAAGGTGACGCAGTTGAGCGAGGCTCTGGCCGATCCCGAACTGCGCGATCAGGCCGCCGAGGCGTTCCGTGCGCTGGTCGACGAAGTGATGCTTGAGCCCGGCGACAAGCGCGGCGAGGTCAACGCCACCTTACGCGGCGAGGCGATGAACATCCTCGACATCGTTTCCGGGCGCAAAAGCCGCAACAGACCCCAAGTTATAACAAAAGACGTTGCGGGCCCCCGCAACCA
>NZ_JACMIA010000005.1 GCF_014252955.1 Stappia sp. 28M-7
CGCTCTCGATACCCGTTGCGCCAGGTCGTGCGTTCACCGCTGCGTTCATGCCGGCCGGCGCCGATGATGCCTTCCACATCGGTCTCCATGATCAGTTGCAGCACGGCTTCGGCAATGCCGCGCAAGAAGTCGCCCTGATCGTGCTTGGCCAGAAGCTCGGACAGGTCCATGTTCGTCTTGGTCATCGGGGTCTCCGTAGGGGCCGTGGTTGAAGTCGCCAAACTCCACCTCGAACATACACCTCGATGGCCACCTGGGATCACACCGCCGACGGCGATGAAATTACACCAGCTCCTCGGACGCTAACTGCTGTCATTGAAGTTTCACGAGCCTGATAAACGGACGTCATATGTCGCCCATAGTGATGCAAATATTCAATCGATGCACCACTAACGATCAGGATTATTGTGATGCTGGCTCTGAACGGAGTTGCCGTGACCTATGCCAACGGCACCCAAGCTTTGAAGACAACGACATTGACGTTCAACCAGGGTCAGTTCGTCGTGCTCCTCGGTAGATCCGGCGCAGGCAAATCTACCCTCATCCGGACACTCAACGGCTTGGTTGCGCCGACGTCTGGTTCGATCACTTCTAACGATATTGGTGCTCTGGATGCGGAAACTAAGCTTCGCATTCACCGAAGGCGAACTGGGATGATATTCCAGCAGCACCAACTCATAGGGCGCTTGAGCGCGCTCGACAACGTCATGACGGGCCGCCTGGGCTACCACTCTGGCTGGCGTACGTTGTTCCCTATGCCGCGTTCGGATCGAAGGCTGGGGTTGGAATGCCTTGAACGCGTAGGCCTTCTTGATAAGGCTCTCGTCAGGGCGGATCAACTATCCGGCGGTCAGCAGCAACGGGTGGGCATTGCGCGCGCGCTGGTCCAGAAGCCCCAACTGGTCCTTGCAGATGAGCCCGTTGCAAGTCTGGACCCTGAAACGGCTGTCGAGGTCCTGTCGCAGCTTCGCGAAATATGCACAGCCGACGGCATCACTGCTGTGATCAGCCTTCATCAGATCGATCTAGCTCGCCGGTTCGGCGACCGGGTCATTGCTATGCGCGACGGGGAAGTGGTTGCGGACGCCGCTGTCGACGAACTGACCGATCAAATGTGTGCGTCGATCTACCGCAGCGCCCCAAGAAATCCGACCACAACACAAGATTTGTCCAACTACGAGTATGATCAACCTTTAGCTGCCATGGAGGCCGCATTATGAAGAAGCTTCTGTCCCTCGCATTCCTCGCCGTTCTTGGCTGGAGTTCGTTGGCGCATGCTGGCTCAAATCCAGAGACATTGCGCGTCGCGTTGCTACCGGACGAGAACGCCGCCACTGTCATCAAAAACAATCGTCCTCTCGAGGAGTATCTTGAGAAGACACTCGGTCGGGAGATTGAACTGATCGTAACGACCGACTACTCGTCAATGATCGAAGCGATGCGTTTCGGCCGGCTTGAGTTGGCTTATTTCGGGCCGCTCTCTTACACGCTCGCGAAAACCAAGGCTGATATCGAGCCTTTCGCAGCACTTATGAAGGATGGCGAAACTACCTATCGCGCTGTAGTTGTCGCCAATGCAGAGGCTGGCATCGAAAGCCTTGAAGATGCAAAAGGGAAAAAGGTCGCGTTTGGGGACGTGGCTTCCACCTCAAGCCACCTTATCCCGAAATCTATGCTGCTTAAGGCCGGAGTTGAGGCTGGAAAAGACTATAGCGAGAACTTCGTAGGGTCGCATGATGCCGTGGCTATTGCAGTGCAGAATGGCAATGCTCAGATTGGCGGACTTTCGTTGCCCATCTACAATTCAATGGTCGCTCGTGGCACCATTGATCCTAAGAAAGTTATCGCCCTCGCCGAGTCCGATCCGTTCCCGCAGTACCCCTGGACCATGCGGTCGGATCTTGACACTTCGTTGAAAGAGGCGATCACCAAAGCCTTCATCGACCTTAAAGACGAAAAGGTATTGGCATCCTTCAAAGCCGATGGGTTCGCTCCGATCGATGACAAAGCCTACGACGTCGTCCGTGAGCTCGGTAAAGTGCTGAACTTGGACCTGAGTCAGTAAGGCGCGTTCGAGACAGTTTCTCACCTTTCGACGCAGGCGCTGGCCTGCGTCCTTTCTTCCAGGATATGTGATGACACAGCCGTCGGCCGACTACGACTCTATCCTTCAACATCAAAACAAAGCTTGGACCAGAGCTGGCGTGATCGCGTTGGCAATTGCGTGTGTGATCATTGTTAGCAGTTATCACTCCGGTCTTCTTGATCTGGAGCGTCTGGGATCTGGGTTTCCTGCGCTCTGGCAGCTCGGTACGGAAATGTTTCCCCCGGATTTCAACCGAGGCTTGGAGTGGATCAGCCCTCTCATCGACACTCTGGCGATGAGTATAGCTGGGACTGCGATCGCGGTACTGATATCACTTCCAGTTGGCTTTTTCGCCTCAGGGAAAACAGCACCCAACGCTGTCATCTATATGATCTCGCGTGGATTGTTGAATGGTCTACGGTCGATCCCGGAGCTGATTATGGGCATCGTCTTCGTGGCGGCAGTGGGATTTGGAGCGCTCCCAGGCGTGCTGGCTCTTGGTCTTCACTCGGTTGGCATGGTGGGCAAGTTCTTTGCGGAGGCGATCGAGCATTGCGATAATGCGCCTATAGAAGCCGCACGCGCAGCTGGTGCGTCGCCGTTCCAGATCGTGACGCGGGCGATCTTGCCACAAGTTCTACCGCAATTGGCCGATGTGACCATCTATCGGTGGGAGTACAACTTCCGCGCCTCGACAATCCTGGGCACTGTGGGAGCTGGTGGTATCGGTTTCGAGTTGATGACATCCCTCCGGATCATGAATTATCAGGAGGTTCTTGCGATCATGCTCGTTGTCCTTCTGATGGTCACCATCGTTGACCAGGTCGGCGCTCTCCTCCGCCGCCAGCTGCAATAGAAGGATAAATTAAATGCTCCCAAAGGTAGTAATCACCCATCGCGTCCACGAGGAGATTATCTCAAAGCTATCTCCCCACGCTCGTTTAGTTTGCAACGATACTGATGATACATGGCCCCGCGAGAAACTGCTCGCAGAATTGAGCGACGCCAAGGCGATGATGGCGTTCATGCCGGACATGATCGACGCGTCTGTACTCGCGCACGCTCCCGATCTTCAACTTGTGGCATGTGCGCTGAAAGGCTTCGATAACTTCGACATCGAAGCCTGCACGCAGCGTGGAGTCCACGTCACGATAGTGTCCGATCTTCTCACTGACCCGACAGCCGAACTTACAATCGGTCTGATGATTGCTCTTGGGCGGCACATTCTGCCAGGCGACAAGAGCGTCAGGAGGGATTACAAAGGTTGGCGCCCTCGGTTTTACGGCCTTGGGCTGCAGGGCACAGCAATCGGCATTTTAGGGATGGGAGCGATCGGAAAAGCTATAGCACAGCGCCTAAGTACCTTCGGCGCCATTGTGTCGTACTGGGATCGTCAATCCCTGGACAAAGCCGATGAGATCAGACTGAACGTAAAGCCTCTTGAATTTGACCAGTTGATCTCGTCGTCTACCTTTCTTGTGTGTGCACTCCCGCTTTCGGCCGAAACGAAGCATCTCCTCGGCGCTGAACAACTCGCCAAAATGCCCAAAGGAGCACTTCTTATTAATCCTGCACGCGGAAGCGTGGTTGATGAAGAGGCTGTTGTCGCTGCATTGCAGGCGGGGCGCTTGGGAGGCTACGCCGCTGATGTTTATGAGATGGAGGACTGGGCCAGACCCGACCGGCCTGACAAGGTCCACGGGGGTCTCCTCAATCGCGAACATGATACGATCTTGACACCCCACATAGGCTCAGCAGTGGCGAAGTCGCGTTTGGCTATCGAGCACGAGGCTGCTGACAACATTATAGATTTTGTCCAAGGCCGAAGACCTCGTGCGGCAATTAACGAGGTTCAACTAATTCCTTGATTAGAGAAAGTAATGTTTAGCCTTTCGCATGTCGCAGCATTCATAGAGGTAATCGAAACTGGCAGCTTTCACGAGGCGTCGCGACGGCTTCAGATATCCCAACCGACTGTCTCACATAATGTGAAACGATTGGAGGATATACTAGGGGTGCGGCTGGTCGAGAGGAGGAAGGACAAGTGTGTGCCGACTCGGCAAGGGCTCGTATTCTTGCCATTCGCACGCAGCCTTTTGACCGTCACGAAGAGATCTCTGGACCGCCTGCACAGCGGCCGGATTACGTTGGGTGCCAGTACTAACATCGGTACCTATATTTTGCCAGTCCACTTGAAGCGTTTACAGGATGCTCAAGGCCGGCCACCTGAGGTGGCCGTTGCCTCAAATCCTGAAATCATCGAAAAGCTCTTGAGGAAGGAGATTGATCTAGCCTTTACCGAATGGTGGGACGATCGAAAAGGATATCAAGCCCGCCTTTGGCGGAAGGAAAAGCTGGTAATAATCGTATCCCCACAGCATAATTGGAGGACGCGAAAAACAATTGAAGCGGCAGAGTTATTTCAAGAGTCCCTCATTGGCGGAGAACGTGGAACCGGTACCGGATCCGTGCTCCGCGAGGCCTTCGGCCAAGCGGCAGAGCAATTCCCAATCTCATTCAATGTCGGGAGCACTGAGGCTGTGAAGCATGCAGTTCGAGCTGGTCTCGGCATTTCGATCGTGATGAGGAGCACTGTCCTCGATGAGCTCGCGTCGGGTAGGCTTTATGAGGTTTCTGTTGAGAATGTGGTTCTCGAAAAGTCTGTGTGGGCTGTACATCCCGTACATATGGAGGATGGTTCACCGGAAGCAATCGCGCTTAAGGTTATACTCGATGCGAGCGCCCCTCTGGGTGACCTAGAGCACGTCCACATTACTCGGGGTCATATCCGCAAGATTTGAAGTAGTTGGCGCATTCCTGCGGCTCGAACATGGTAACGGCCTGGCCGACCGCATCCTTTGGTATCGCCGCCTCAATTCCCGGAGTATCCCATACAAGGGGGACAAGATCGGGGACCGCCCGATTTTCGATGCGTAGGGTTCCCTGCTCCATGTCGCGAATATTCGGCCGTCAGACACATAGTTGGTTTCCATGGATCGTTTGTCATAAACGAGGGTTTTTGAGCATGCCATAGCGCATGCCGTCACGCCCCTTGAATGGCGCGATGGAATCTTCTCAAAACTGTTATAGAAACGGTTGTCGCAAAATGCTATGTGTCCAACGACTTTCAAGAACATTTGGATGGCTATGCGGGTCGGGTACGCCAGGGTCAGCACGATCGATCAAAATCCGGAGCTTCAGCTTGAGGCGCTGAGACGCGCCGGTTGCGAGAAGGTGTTTACCGAGCGCGGGTCAGGCGCTCGCGATGACCGCCCGGAATTGGGCCGAATTCTCTCCGACGTGCTTCGCACTGGTGACACGCTCGTTGTCTGGAAACTCGATCGGTTGGCGCGATCGCTAAAGAAGCTCATCGCGACGGCGGAAGAGTTGGAGCGCGCGAAGATCGGGCTCGTGTCCTTGACCGAGAGCATTGATACGACGACGCCGGGCGGCATGCTGACCTTCCATGTCTTCGGTGCGATCGCCCAGTTCGAACGTGCTCTGATCCGCGAACGCACGACGGCTGGACTGGTCGAGGCGCGGCAACGTGGCCGCAAGGGTGGCCGCCCGCCCGCGATGCGCCCGGGCGATATTGCCGCGGCGCGCGCCCTGATGAAGGAAGGCAGCATACCGGTACGCAATATTGCGCAGCGCATGGGGGTTTCTGTTGCAACCCTCTATCGTCATATCGGCAAGAAGGGTGGCTCTCCCAAAACAGTGGAATCCGAGGACGTCCATGGCTGAGCGGAGAAAGCGGCCGCCCGGAGAGGCTCTTGTCGATCTTCGACGCCGATTGTCGCTGCTTTCTCCCCGTGATCCAGGCCGTACCGAGATTGTTGCTCGTGCCGCCGATGCCTACGGCATCTCGATCTGGACCCTGTATCGGGCGCTGCGGGAGTTGAACCGCCCGAAATCCGTACGGCGCGCCGATCACGGAACCTCCCGGATCGCCCCGCAGCCGGAGATGGAAACCTATGCCGAAATCATCGCGGCCCTGAAGATCAGAACGGCGAACCGGAAGGGGCGGCATATCTCCACGGCGCGCGCCATCAAGCTGCTTGAGGAAGACGGCGTGGTGACGCCCGATGGCCTGGTCCGTGCACCGCCCGGCATCTTGAAACGCGCAACGGTCGATCGGCTGCTGCGTGTTTCCGGCCTGGATTATGCGCGCGTCACCCGCCCGGTGGCTGCCGTCCGATTCCAGGCGCGGCGTTCCAACGAACTCTGGCACTTCGACATGAGCCCGTCCGACCTGAAGCAGGTGGAAGCGCCGCTTTGGGTCGAGGAAGGGCGCGGCCGGCCGACGCTGATGCTGTTCTCCGTGGTCGATGATCGCTCCGGCGCGAGCTATCAGGAATACCGCTCCGTCTACGGCGAGGACGCGGAGTCCGCCTTGCGCTTTCTCTACAATGCCTTCGCCGCCAAGCCTGAACCGGAACTGCCGCTTCAGGGGATTCCAACGACCATCCATATGGATAACGGGCCGGTGAGCCGCTCGCGCGTTTTCCAGTCCGTCATGGGTAGCCTTGGTGTCCGGGTTCTCACGCATATGCCCCCGTCGGACAGCGAGCGGCGCACGCCGGCGCGAGCGAAAGGCAAGGTCGAGCGGCCGTTTCGCACGATCAAGGAAGTGCACGAGACCCTCTATCATTTCCACAAGCCGAAGGACGAAGAGGAAGCCAACCTTTGGCTCAGGCGCGCCTTGGTCACCTACAATAACGGCGACCATCGCACAGAGTCTCATGCACGCATCGAGGATTGGCTGCGGCATCTTCCTCCTGACGGGGTGCGGGCGATGTGCTCCTGGGAGCGGTTCTGCGCCTTTGCGCGCGAACCGGAACGACGGACGGTTGCTGGAGACGCGACCGTATCGGTCGAAGGCGCATCCTATGAGGTCGAGCCCGAACTTGCCGGCGAAACGGTGACCTTGCTCTGGGGCCTGTTCGATCAGGAACTGTTCGTCGAGCATGAGGGCAAGCGCTTCGGTCCATTCCAACCTTCGCGCGGGGCGGTTCCCCTCTTTCGCTATCGCAAATACCAGAAGAGCAAGCTCGAAGAGCGGCTCGACAAGGTGGTGCGCCTGGCAGACCAACTTGGGCTCCCCCGCGCCGCGGTCACCGGCGGGGATCGTCCATTGCCTTCGCTGCCCCCGACCACGGCTGGGCTGAGTGTACGGCGGACACCGTTTCCGGAACCCGCAATAGAGACCGCTTATCCAAATGGCCTCGCAGCCCGTGGGGCCATCGCCGACCAGCTCGGCCGGCCGATCGGCGCGATGAATGCCGGTGACCGCGCCTTCATCAATGAACTGCTTGGAGAAACACTCGACAAAAAGATGATCGCGGCCCGTATCCGCGAACGCTTCCAGGCGCGAAGAAAGGAAGAATGATGCTCGCTGACGTTCAATCCAGTTACGGCCTCGACCGGCCTTTCCAAGGGGCCGGCAACTTTGAGACCGAGCATCAGCGCACGATCATCCGCGAGGTGTGTGCGGCCGTCCAGACCGGTCGGCTTGTCGTGGTCTCCGGCCTGGTCGGTTCGGGGAAAACCCACCTTTTGCGCCGCATCGAGGCCGAACTCACCAAAGCCGGCAAGGTCGCACTCGCCAAATCGCTGGCGGTCGACAAGCGGCGCACTTCGCTGCCATCGCTCATTGAAGCCCTGTTCTACGACTTGTCTCCCGGCGATCGTGCGCAGGTCAAGATCCCCAAGCAGGCCGAGCGCCGGGAGCGCGACCTGCGCGACATCATGAAAAAAGGCAAACGGCCGATCGTCCTCGTGGTCGACGAGGCCCATGACCTGCACCACAAGACCTTAACCGGCCTGAAGCGACTGATGGAGGTGGTCGCCGACGCCGGCGTGCTCCTTTCCGTACTTCTTGTCGGGCATCCCCGGTTGCGCAATGATCTGCGCCGGCCGCAAATGGAGGAGATTGGCTACCGCACGACCATTTTTGACTACGAGGGGATCGGCTCCGCGCGCCGCGACTATGTTGCCTGGCTGCTTGGCGCCTGTGCGGCCGAAGGCGTAAAGGTTGGCGAACTCCTCGAGGAAGAAGCCATCGACCTCATCGCCGAACGTTTGCGCACGCCGCTTCAGATCGAGATGCATCTCACCCTCGCATTCGAGCAGGGCTTTCGCCTCGGCGCCAAGCCGGTTACCGCCGAAATCGTCGAGCAGGTCCTGTCCCGCGCCATCGACGATCTCGAACCGACGTTGACCCGAAATGGTTACGATGCGACGGCTCTGGTCACGCACCTCAATGCTCGGCCGTCGG
>NZ_JACMIA010000006.1:0-2500 GCF_014252955.1 Stappia sp. 28M-7
AGGATTTGAACCTGCGACCTTCAGGTTATGAGCCTGACGAGCTACCGGGCTGCTCCACCCCGCGGTGTTTGTTGTATTTGTAGAGGATTGTTTTTTTGCGCTTTGCGGGCCTGGCGGCGACCGACTCTCCCACGTCTTGAGACGCAGTACCATTGGCGCTGGGGCGTTTCACTTCCGAGTTCGGGATGGGATCGGGTGTTTGGGTCCCCGCAATGGCCACCAGGCCGGCAGAGCGCAAAAATCGTGAACTGGTCTTAGGTTTTGTATTGCTTCGTCTTTTTGGGACGATGGATGGGCATTGACTAATGAGAGTGATCAAGCCGATCGAGCTATTAGTACCGGTAAGCTTCATGCATTGCTGCACGTCCACACCCGGCCTATCAACGTGGTGGTCTTCCACGGCTCTGATAGGGAGAACTGGTTTTGAGGCCGGTTTCCCGCTTAGATGCTTTCAGCGGTTATCCGTTCCGCACATAGCTACCCTGCTATGCCGCTGGCGCGACAACAGGTCCACCAGAGGTGCGTCCATCCCGGTCCTCTCGTACTAGGGACAGATCCTCTCAATTCTCCTACACCCACGGCAGATAGGGACCGAACTGTCTCGCGACGTTCTGAACCCAGCTCACGTACCACTTTAATCGGCGAACAGCCGAACCCTTGGGACCTGCTCCAGCCCCAGGATGTGATGAGCCGACATCGAGGTGCCAAACGATTCCGTCGATATGGACTCTTGGGAATCATCAGCCTGTTATCCCCGGCGTACCTTTTATCCGTTGAGCGATGGCCCTTCCACGAGGGACCACCGGATCACTATGACCGACTTTCGTCTCTGCTCGACTTGTCAGTCTCGCAGTCAGGCGGGCTTATGCCATTGCACTCGACGAACGATTTCCGACCGTTCTGAGCCCACCATCGCGCGCCTCCGTTACCATTTGGGAGGCGACCGCCCCAGTCAAACTACCCGCCACACACTGTCCCGGACGTTGTTGCGTCGCGGTTAGACATCCATGACGACAAGGGTGGTATTTCAAGGGTGACTCCACAAGAGCTGGCGCTCCTGCTTCAACGTCTACCACCTATCCTACACATGTCGACACGAATGCCAGTGTGAAGCTGTAGTAAAGGTGCACGGGGTCTTTCCGTCTGACCGCAGGAACCCCGCATCTTCACGGGGAATTCAATTTCACTGAGTCTATGCTGGAGACAGCGGGGAAGTCGTTACGCCATTCGTGCAGGTCGGAACTTACCCGACAAGGAATTTCGCTACCTTAGGACCGTTATAGTTACGGCCGCCGTTTACCGGGGCTTCAATTCGGTGCTTGCACACCTCCTCTTAACCTTCCGGCACCGGGCAGGCGTCAGACCCTATACGTCGCCTTGCGGCTTCGCAGAGCCCTGTGTTTTTGATAAACAGTCGCCACCCCCTGGTCTGTGCCCCCCGAACCTGGTTGCCCAAGCCCGGGGCTCCCTTCTCGCGAACTTACGGGAGCAATTTGCCGAGTTCCTTCAGCATAGTTCTCTCAAGCGCCTTGGTATGCTCTACCAGTCCACCTGTGTCGGTTTCGGGTACGGTCTGTACGCGGGAGCTATTTCCTGGAACACCTTCACCGCATCCCCAATCCAGTAAGGGGATACGATACACGGCATCCGTCACTACCCGCAGGCTGCAGAATATTAACTGCATTCCCATCGACTACGCCTTTCGGCCTCGCCTTAGGGGCCGGCTAACCCTGCGCCGATTAGCGTTGCGCAGGAACCCTTGGACTTTCGGCGAGGGGGTCTCTCACCCCCTTTGTCGTTACTCATGTCAGCATTCGCACTTCCGATACCTCCAGGAGCCCTCACGGGTCTCCCTTCGCAGGCCTACGGAACGCTCCGCTACCGCTCACGCTTGCACGTGAACCCGCAGTTTCGGTACATGGCTTTAGCCCCGTTACATTATCGGCGCGGAACCCCTTGTTTAGACCAGTGAGCTGTTACGCTTTCTTTAAATGATGGCTGCTTCTAAGCCAACATCCTGGTTGTTTTGGGAGTCCTACATCCTTTGCCACTTAGCCATGATTTGGGGACCTTAACTGGCGGTCAGGGTTGTTTCCCTCTCCACAATGGACGTTAGCACCCACTGTGTGTCTGCCGGATAGTACTTTCTGGTATTCGGAGTTTGGTTAGGATCAGTAAGACGGTGAGTCCCCATAGCCCATCCAGTGCTCTACCCCCAGAAGTATTCGTCCGACGCTCTACCTAAATAGATTTCGCGGAGAACCAGCTATTTCCGAGTTTGATTGGCCTTTCACCCCTAGCCACAACTCATCCCCGACTTTTTCAACAGGCGTGGGTTCGGTCCTCCAGTGCGTGTTACCGCACCTTCAACCTGGTCATGGCTAGATCACTCGGTTTCGGGTCTAATCCGACATACTAAATCGCCCTATTCAGACTCGCTTTCGCTGCGCCTACACCTTACGGCTTAAGCTTGCATGTCAAATTAAGTCGCTGACCCATT
>NZ_JACMIA010000007.1 GCF_014252955.1 Stappia sp. 28M-7
CAGTTATCCTGCTTGCGCACCGTCGTGATTGACCGTTTCAATGTCTCGTAAAGAGCATCCGCGTATTCTTCAAAGGGAACAACAGCGGTCTTGTCGCTCAGCAAATAACTGCCATCGCTAGAGAATACGGTCGTAATGCCGACGAAGCGTCGTTGAGTTCCGATCCGGCTATTGGAGACCGAATGCGAACCGAGTCCGATAACAAGTTCATGCGCTACAGTTTGCTGCGAGGCCAGAAGCCAAGGAACGCCACCCAGCTTTGCATAGGTGGCAAGGCTCATATGATTCATTGAAAAAACCAATTGACTGTCGGGTTGCGACATCGTCTCCAAACGAACACTTTTGACCGGAACGTCACGCTTCAGGAATACCGACTTGGTCGCATAGTATGGATTTACTTCACCCTTAAGAGACTTGAACTCTTCTTCGATCTGTACGAGCGCCAAGTCCCATTTGAAACCGTCATCTGCCGCTTGCTCCAGCGCCTGGCGGCTTGCCGCAAGGTAATCATCGGCACTCTCGCTTGCCGCCGTAAAGAATGTGACGTTCGGCTTTTCGAGGCAGAAACGCCTAAGAAAACCATCACCGTATCGAGCAGAACGGCGCTGCGTGGGTCCTGTGAGCGCTTCCGGCATACCTTCGAGAAATTTGGCTACGAACCGGTCTACTTGACCCTCGTGTCGCGCCTGACAGACAACTGCGATCCTTAGTTGCTTTGGGCTAAACGTCCGTTGGTCGTATGGGCCGTTATCCTTCAGCCCCCGTTCGTTCCACCCGTCTTTACGACTACCGCTTGGATCGAAAACCAAGGTGGGTTTTGAGAGAGCTTCTGTAGCGGGAAACCGCTTGTTACCCGAAGTTAGCATATCGCCCAGGACGAACTGCACGCCGGGCACGGCTTCCAGCGTCGCCTTCTCTCGCAGATACGTCAGAACGCTTTCGATTTGTTCCTTACGTCCTGGTCCTGAATGCAACTCCGCGGCCGCTGCTTCGGCCTCTGCAATGACATTCTCTGCAGCTCCTCCAAGAAGCTGTCTGACGCAGGCGTCAAATACCTCCCGCCGTGCTTCCACAAAGGTTTCGGAGACGGAGGCGGTCGCATAGCCCTCCGCGTGGTCCTCAAGCACAAGAGAATTTTCTTCGACAGCCTCCACCCTGCCGATCAGCCGCCGCCTCTTCATTAGCCGACTGTCATATTCCTCTTCCACTTGGACATATCGGCCGAGTGGAGAAATGCCTAGCGCTAAAAGTTCCTCGCATGATCCGAGGATGAGGTTCTTCACCCGGGTCTCACACACCAATCCGAGAACCGGTTTATCACCAGCTCGATAAATAGTCCGCGTATCAAACTTCAGTAGAGTGCGCTTCTGTATCCACTCAGGAAGATCAGGATGTCTTATCAGTCCACGCGATACAGCCCCAAGCACGCCGACCGGTCTGTCAGATAAAATGTCGCGGGATCCGTGAAAGGCCCTAATTAGCGCCGCTGAAAGCAGCGGTGGCAGTAGCTTATGGTGCTTGGCAAGGTCGATTTCCTCTTGGGCATTTCCGATCGGGCGCTGGCCGGCTGCGACAGGAATATCTATTATGACGTCGTCTACTCCGTCGCGTCGAAAAACATGCGTTTCGCGGAACTCGTGGCGCAACTCGTCCAACCGGTCGCTGTCATAGGGCTGCCGCCCGACCAGGACCGTAGTGTTCCCCCGCACGCTAATGGGAGCGAAATTTATCAAATACTTTGACATGTCACCTCGTATTTCGTTCCCAAAAGGATGACGCACGAGCCGCACTTGCCAGTCGCATATGAGGCCGTTCATCGACTTGCCGAATGAAGTTTGCGGAACGCGCCATCAATAATACCCCATCACGTCATCGAGCTTGGTCGCCTTGATGTAACGAGCGGGGTTCTCGCCAACGGCCAGCGCCTTGAAATGAACCTCTCCGCAGGCGATCTTGGCGGCTTCCTTGTCGCGCAGGTCGTCGGTGAACAGGCTGCTCTTGGTTTCCACCACGAAGTACAGGCGCTCCTGCCCGTCCTGTTCGACCAGGACGGCCCAGTCCGGGTTGTAGGTTCCAAGCGGCGTTGGAACTTTGAACCAGTCGGGGAGCTTGGCGTAGACCTTCACGGCGTCGTTCTTCTCAAGCTGTTCCGCAAAGGTCCGCTCCACGGTGCTCGGGTCGTAAACGACATGCTCGTAGACGGACTTGCCGGCGTCTTTCAGCATGTTCGTGAGATAGCCCGTCAGCTCCTCCTGCTCGAAAAGCTCCTGGGCATAGAAATGATCGTCGCCGATCCGCTGGTATTTAATGCCGTCCACCAGCGCCAGGCGCTTCGTCCGATTGATAATCTCGCCGGCCAGATCGATGAAGGCCTGTGGATTGCGCTTGAAGTCCGTGAGACGACCGCTCTCGGTCAGAATGCGCACGAGGCTCCGCCGGGTGAGCTGTGTCCTGTCCTGGAGGTCGGTCAGCAGATCGGGAAGTGCGATATCCCCTTCTTCGATAGTGACCGGCCCTGAACTCGAGGTCTCGTTCGCCAGAACGCCGCCTTGTCCGATCGCGATGTCGGCCTTGCGGATGGTGACGCGCGCCTTCGGGATTGGTGGCCCTGATGCAATCGCCTTGGCGCAATCCGCGACGAGCTTCTCGTTGTCGAAGTGAACACGATAGGTCGTCTTGTGTTTGATGCGGTCCCATAGCGCCTGGAACTCGGGGCTGTGCAGGACCGCTTGCCGCGTTTTCACGGTGAGGCGCTCATCGGCATTCTTGATGTCGAGCTTGCCGGCAACCTTGCGCAGAACATCCCTTACCTGGGGCAAGTGGGCAGCAAGGGCTTCCGGCAAGGAGAATGTTCCATCCTTGAGCGCCTGGCGAAGTGTATCCTGCACCTTACCTTTCGCATCAATGAGGCCTTCCGCTTTCAGGTGCTCGAAGATCGCGGCCGATTCCTCGAAGCCGAGCATGCCCGTCGAGCCGTCTTCCTTCACGACGGGGATCGCCGCGAACTGATGCTTTTCGACAATGCCGAAGCGGATGCCGGTATCCTGCTCGATCTCCTTCTGTAGGTTCTCGGCAAACTGCTCATAGCTCTCGGTGGCAATAACGGTCAGGGTGTTGACCTCGAAGCCGCGCAGGCGTTCGCCCTTCTGATTGACACACAGGCGCAAGCCGCGACCGATGGTCTGACGCCGTTCACGC
>NZ_JACMIA010000008.1 GCF_014252955.1 Stappia sp. 28M-7
GCGGAGCACCGATAAGGTGCGGTTAGTGTTCCATATGTTCAAGCCGCCCAAAGATACAGAAGCGGAAGCAATCAAACGGACAGTGGAAGATCTCGCTCTCGATAATGTGACATTCGCCTTTGTTCATGTCGCGCCGAGCCACCCGTTCATCATATTTGACCTTTCTCAGCAGGGAATCGGATTCCGCGCGCCCAAGAAAGGTGTCCTTGGACCGGCACGTGGGCTTCACCTTAAATTGGGTGATTACGAATCGCTGATAGTGTTTTCGGGAGCTTCAGAGTTGAAGCAGGCTAGCGACGGAATGCCAAGGCCGTGCCTGCTCAAGCTGCACCGACTTTCGACCTTTACTGACATGACATACCTTGCACGGCAAGCTTTTGAGTTTTCTGGCCATTCTTGGCGCATGCTATCTCCCGAGCCTTTTCCAATCACGGTTCGCTATTCCGATCTAATCGCCGAACGTCTGGCAGGACTAAGTGATATACTTGGATGGGACGCTGACGCAGTGCGTCTGGGGCAAATTGGACGGACGTTGTGGTTCCTGTAGCCCATGGTCAACCTGCTCGACATACGCGCGACGCTGATCGCAGAGATCGAGAAGGAGAATGATCTTCCGTGCCATGTCGCAGCTTTCTCCGCTTGGATCATGGCCGATCATCAATCACTTCGCCAATATGTGAGTAGTGCGATCGGATTTACCGGGCAAGCTCGGCATCCGGAACACGTCGCGGCACTTGGTTACGGAGCCGCAGGTGGATTGCTGACCGCGGACGAACGCGACGCGTTGTGCAGCGAACTCACCCATTTGGGCGGACGTTCATTCTTCGCAGCAGGGCGCCCGCCAAGATTCGAGGTCGACGGAGTAGCTCTGCTTGGAGTAGCGCTCGGTGTTGCGGCTCTGGCAAAGGAAATTGATAGCGGGTGGCTGGCCAATCTGTTGACACGTTCAGAGAAAGAAGTGTCCAGCGACTCGTGGCAGTTGGGGCTCGTGAGGTCGGCAAGATTGTCGATCGGCGAGACAAATTTGCGGATTGTCCCGCCTGACCTGGCCGTTGCCATGCACGCGAGAAACATCGGAGAGCTTAATGATGATGACCTTGAAGCGGCTTGGGGGACTACCGTTCGCCTAGAGCCACATAATGCAGGGTCGGCACGGGACGCGGTCCGGCTTTCCGTTTTTGACTTCGCGTTAGCGCGACGAGGCCAGATATCCCTCAAAGGTACAACCCAGGCAGACCTGATCAGTTTGCTGGAAAACGTGTCACGTTCAATGCGGCATTGGACCTTTGAAACTCAGCCCCGCACCGCAAAGTCGGCAGTCGCGAAATGGGAAATTGAAAACGAGTATCACGTCCAGAACTTGCTCTGGGCGGTGCTTGCCCCCGTATTTTCCGATCTTGAAGACGAAGAGAACCTACCTTCGGTTGGTCACAAGAACCCTCGTGCTGACCTCGGCATTCCGTCTTTGAGGACAATCGTAGAAGTGAAGTTTATGCGCAGTCCAGGGCAAGCTGCTTGCGCAAAGGTCATCGAGGAGATCGCAGCGGATGCCAGCCTCTACCTAAGTCAGAACAAGCCGACAGGCTATGACAGTATCATCGCGTTCGTCTGGGATGACTGCGCCCAAACCGAGCAACATTACGAACTCAAGACTGGGCTGGAGGCTATCAAGGGTATTACGGCGGCGATAATCCTGCCTCGGCCATCCAAAATGGCGCGCACCTTGGCAACAGAAACAGGGAAGGCCGCCCTGCGGCGGCCTAAGTAATTGTTATATCTCGCATTCTATGGAGTTATAACAAAAGTGGTTGCGGGGGC
>NZ_JACMIA010000009.1 GCF_014252955.1 Stappia sp. 28M-7
ACGGACATGCGCTGTGGCTTTCCCTCCTTGGCGCTTCGGATGCAGGAGGTTCTGCAGCATGATCCGTTGTCAGGGCATCTCTTCGTCTTCAGGGGCCGCAGATCGGATATTTTGAAGATCATCTGGCATGATGGTCTGGGCGCCTGCCTTTTTACCCGGCGGCTGGAGAAGGGCCGGTTTATCTGGCCGAATATGGGATAGCATCCGTCAAGGTGGTGTAGAATTGGGACCGGGCCGTCATGATCAGGCGGCTCTGGGTGAAATTTCTCCATCGCAGCTACGCGAGGAGGTAGAGCTGAGTTTAAGTGCTGTCAGGTCACGTCCGTCAAGCTGGTGTAAATTCCTGGATGGCCTGAGGGCATGATCAGGCGGCTTTCGTGGTTATGCTGAGAATGGGGTCGATCTCCTCCTTGTCGATCTCGGCGAAGGCCTCGACCATCATGTAGCGGCTCGAGGTCTGCCATTCGTCGTTGGCTTCGAAGAGCACGGCGCCGATCAGGCGCATGATTGAGGCCTCGTTGGGGAAGATCCCGACGACATCGGAGCGCCGCTTTACCTCCTTGTTCAGGCGCTCGATCGGGTTGGTGCTGTGCAGCTTGGTCCTGTGCTGGCGCGGGAAGGACATGTAGGCCAGCACGTCATGCTCGCTGGCGTCCATGAGATCGGCCAGCTTGGGCCAGCGCGGGCGCAGTTGTTCGGCAACCTTGCGCCAGGTTTCGCCCGCATGGGCGCGGTCGGGCTGGTCGAAAGCCTGGCGGATCGCGGCGGCGACAACGGTGTGTTGGCCGCGCGAGACGTGGGCGAGAGCATTCCTGATCCAGTGAACGCGGCATCGCTGCCAGGTCGCTTCGAACACCCGGGCAATGGCTGCCTTGAGGCCGGTGTGGGCATCGCTGATCACCAGCTTGACCCCACTCAGCCCCCGGGCGCGGAGGGAACGCAGAAACTCGGTCCAGAAGGTCTCGGCCTCTGAGGGCCCAATGCCCAAGCCGATGATTTCCCTTCGGCCCTCGGTGTTGGCCGCCACCGCAATTATGGCCGCGACCGGCACGATGCGCCCGCCTTGGCGGACCTTGAGATAGGTGGCGTCGAGCCAGACATAGGGCCAGTCGCCGGTGAGCGGCCGGTTCAGGAACTCCCCGACCCTGTCATCGATATCCTTGCAGAGCTTCGAGACCGTGCTCTTCGATATCCCGCTGAGCCCCATGGCCTGCACCAGCTCGTCGACGCGGCGGGTGGAGACGCCGCCGATCCAAGCCTCCTGGATCACCGCCACCAGCGCCTGCTCGGAGGTCTTGCGGGCCTCGAGGAAGCCCGGGAAATAGCTGCCCTGCCGCAGCTTCGGCACCCGCAGGTTCAGCGTGCCCAAACGGGTATCGAGAGCG
>NZ_JACMIA010000010.1 GCF_014252955.1 Stappia sp. 28M-7
TGGTCTTGCCCCCGTTTCGCCGGACACTCAGGCGGTTGCGGTTCGGGCTGCGATGAACTCGCGGGGCGAGCGCATCTTCAGCCCTGAGTGAGGGTGGTTGTCGTTGTAGTCTTCAATCCACCCGGCGATCAATCCGAGGACCGTAGTGGCATCCGGCAATGGCGTCACATGGACGTAGTCGCGCTTCAGCGTCTTTACGAAGGCTTCCGATATACCATTGCTTTGCGGGCTCTTCACCGGCGTGTAGCAGGACTTCAGGCCGACCTGGCGCGCGAAGATGCGCGTCTCTCTGGCGATGTAAGGCGAGCCGTTGTCGCTCAACATCTCGACCGGATGAGGTGCTCTATAGCCCCCGAACCGGCCCTCGACCGCCTCCAACATCATGTCGCGGATGTCCGATCCAGTGATGCCTGCGTTCGCGACGGCCCGCCAGGCGATGATCTCTCGATCATGGGCGTCGATGATGAAGGCGCCCCTGACGATGTCGCCGTTCCAGCAGGTGAACTCGAAGCTGTCCGAGCACCAGCGCAGGTTCGAACGCATTGTGACCACCTTGCCCTCGTGGGTCAGTTCCGGCCGCTCGCTGTACCTGCGGGCCAGCAGGAGGTTATGCGCCTGCATGATGCGGTAAACGCGCTTGTGGTTGATAGGCGCAGCGCCCTCGGCCCGAAGCTGGCGGTTCAGGATCGCGGTGATCCGTCGATAGCCATAAGTCGGGCGCGCCGCCACCAGCGCAGTGATCAGCGGCAGGACCGCCGCGTCTTGCGCTTTATGGTAGCGCCGACGCGGCTTCGCGCTCCCGACCAGCCGCGCATGAAGGTTGGAGCGGGAGACACCCAGCGTCTCGGCTACGACCTTCATCGGGAACCGCCCTTCGGCTGCGACTGCGCGAGCCACATCCGTTTTTTTGGGCGCGTCTTGTCCAGCGCCTCCTTGAGGATCTCGACCTCGAGCGTCTTGCGGCCGAGTTGCCGTTCCAACTCGCGGATGCGCTCCTCCATCTGACGGACAGCTCGATTGCTGGTCACGTCGTCATCTTCGGACACGGCCACGGCTCCCCCTTCCAGCATCAGACGCCGCCAACGATACAACAGGTTCGGGGCAACACCATTCCGGCGGGCAACGACCGAAATGCTGGCGCCTTCCTCCAGTGTCTCCTCGACAATCCGCAGCTTCTCGGCGGCTGACCAGCGGCGTCGACGTCCGCCATCGGTGATAATCTCAATCTCAGACATAAGCACGTGCTTAGGGATATCCCTAAGCCTCCATGGTTATGCCTGAGTGTCCGGTCGAAAGGGGGGCCAGTTCAACCGA
>NZ_JACMIA010000011.1 GCF_014252955.1 Stappia sp. 28M-7
TAGCGGCTTGCCAACATAAGCGCCTCTGCTCGCAAACATCGGCATTTTCTGCTCGAATTATCTGACAATGGAGCGGGCGTCGTGCTCACGCTCTTTGCCAATGTGCTCGCAAACATCCGGGTCTGCTTGCAAACATCCGCCACGTGCTCAGATTAATTGCCAGCGACGGCATGGTCAAACCGGGACGCCTGCCTGTCGTAGTTGCTCGGTCAGCTGACGGGAATATTCGGGATCAAGGGTGCCCGCCAGGAAGGCGCGGATAT